>NZ_JBFAYB010000003.1:0-264123 GCF_040681075.1 Streptomyces sp. NPDC051907
CGTGCCGGGCCTCCCGCACCGGGCAGCCGTGCCGGGCCAGGCCCGCCGGGCCAGGTGCCGCCAGGCTCCCGCACTGGGATCAGCCGCGCCGGCCCCCGTGCCGGGCTCACCCCGCCAGGCCAGGCGTGCCGGGCCAGCCGTGCCGGGCTCCCGCACCGGGCTCACCCTGCCAGGCCAGGCGGCACCGCCCCCGCGCCATCTTCACCCCCGCCGCACCCCCGTGCCCCGCTTGAGCACCCGCATCGCCACGAAGCCCAGTACCGCCAAGACCGCTGCGATCAGCACGACCTTCGAGTAGGCGGAGACGTACCCGGACACCTCGTCCCACCTCTCGCCGAGCGCGTAACCGGCCATCACGAAGGCTGTGTTCCATATCGCGCTGCCCAGCGCCGTCAGCACCAGGAACACGGGCAGCGGCATGCGTTCCACGCCCGCCGGCACGGAGATCAGCGAGCGGAAGATCGGGATCATCCGCCCGAAGAACACCGCCTTCGCGCCGTGCCGGGCGAACCACGCCTCCGTTCGTTCGATGTCCGCGACCTTCACCAGCGGCAGCCGGGCCGCGATGGCGACGGTGCGGTCCCGGCCGAGCAGCGCCCCGACTCCGTACAGCGCGAGCGCGCCGATCACCGAGCCCGCCGTCGTCCACAGCAGCGCGGCGAGCAGGTTCATCTGCCCGGTGCTGGCGGCGAATCCCGCCAGCGGCAGGATCACCTCGCTGGGCAGCGGCGGAAAGAGGTTCTCCAGGGCGATGGCGATGCCCGCGCCCGGCGCGCCGAGGGTGTCCATGAGGCTGTCGATCCAGCCCGGTGCGCTGCTGTCGGCCATGGCGCGGGCCGGGCTGCCTGCGGTGACGTGGTCCATGGCGCCCACGCTAGGAAACCGAGGCTGAAGCCACCCTGAAGGCCGCCGCACGATGTCCTGCGGTTTTCCGCAGTGTGCGGGGCGGGCCCCAGCGGCTAGCGTGGCCGATCATGAAGGAACTGGCCGTGCGGGGAACGCGGTACGCGGCGGGACTCGCCTTCGGCGCTCTCACCGCCGTCGTGGAGGCCCTGTTCACGCTGGGCGCGGGCCTCGCCCTACTGCTCGTGCTGGCCTGGCCGCGCGGCCGGCGCGCCCTGCTGCGCTCGCTGAGCCCGGCCGCCGCCCGCCTCGCGGACGCCGAACGGCGCAGGCTCGCCCGCTTCCTGGGGGTGCGGATCTCCGCTACGTACGCCGACGCCCGCAGCGACGCCCTCGGCGCCGACACCGACACCGGCACCGACACCGACACCGACACCGGCACCGACACCGGCACCGGCACCGACACCGGAACCCGCGCCGACCACGACGCCCGCGACCTCCGCGGCGGGGCCCGGAACACCCGCGCCCTGCGCTATCTCGCCGCCCGCTGGCCGCTCGGCGCGCTCGGCGCGGTCGTCCTGGTCTGCATCGTCCTCGGCGTCGGGTACGGCACGTTCTTCCTCTACGCCTGGGCGATCACCGACCTCCTCCACCCCGGCGAGGTCGTTCTCGGCAGTCTCGCCGGCCTCTTCCTCCTCTTCCTCGCCGTCCAGGGAGTCTTCGGAGTCGCCGTCCTGGAAGGGCAGTTGGCGCGCCATCTCCTCGGCCCCAGCCACCAGGACGAACTGGAGCGGCGGATCGTGGAGCTGGCCGCCAGCCGCTCCGAGGTCATGGACGCCGTCACCGGCGAACGCCGCCGCATCGAACGGGACTTGCACGACGGAGTCCAGCAGCGCCTGGTCGCCCTCGGCATGCTGCTCGGCCGCGCCCGCCGCAGCCGCGATCCGGAGCGCGCCGACCAACTCCTGCTCCAGGCCCACGAGGAGAGCCGCCGCGCCCTCGCCGAACTGCGCGACGTGGCCTGGCGCGTCTACCCGACCGTGCTGGACGAGGCGGGCCTGCGCGCCGCCCTGGAGACCGTCGCCGATCGCACGCCGCTTCCGGTGCGGCTGGCGTACGCGGTGGCGGGCGAGCCGACCAGACAGGTCGAGACGGTCGCGTACTTCGTCGTCTCGGAAGCCGTCACCAACGTGGTCAAGCACTCGGGGGCCACCCGCATCGACGTGACCCTGAGCCGGGCTGCGGGCGATTCGCTGCGCCTGCGCGTCGAGGACGACGGCACGGGCGGCGCGGACCCCGCGGGCGGCGGACTCACCGGGCTGGCGAGCAGGGTCGCCGCCCTCGACGGCCGGTTCGGGGTGCACAGCCCGGCCGGCGGACCCACTGTGATCACTGCGGAGCTGCCGTGCGCGTAATCCTGGCCGAGGACTCGACCCTGCTGCGGGAGGGGCTGCTGCGGCTGCTCGCCGAGGAGGGCCATGAGGTGCTGGCGGCGGTCGGCGACGGCGAGCAGCTGGTGGCGGCGGTCGCGGCCGAGCAGCCGGACGTGGTGGTCGCGGACGTACGGATGCCGCCGACCCACACCGACGAAGGCCTGCGCGCCGCCCTGGAGATCCACCGCCGCTGGCCGCGGGTGGGCGTGCTGGTGCTGTCGCAGTACGTCGAGAAGCGGTACGCCACCGAGCTGCTGACCTCGGACTCCGAGGGCGTCGGCTACCTCCTGAAGGACCGGGTGGTCCAGGTGGACGAGTTCCTCGACGCGCTGGAGCGGGTCGGGCAGGGCCGGGCGGCCTTCGACCCCGACGTCGTACGGCAGCTCCTCGCCCGCAGCACGCGCGCCGATCCGCTGTCGCGGCTGACCGCGCGGGAGCGGGACGTGCTCGGCGAGATGGCGCAGGGGCATACGAACGCGGCCATCGCGGCCCGGCTGCACGTGTCGCAGAGCGCCGTCGAGAAGCACATCAACGCGATCTTTGAGAAGCTCGAGCTGACGGGCACGACGGGGTACTCCCGCCGGGTGCTGGCGGTCCTGCGCTATCTCGGCAGCTGAGCCCTGGACTCATTCGCGCGAGCCGCGGGACCGGATCCAGCCGCGGGACCCGGCCTAGCCGCAGCAGCCGCCGCCACAGCACCCGCCGCCTCCGCCGCCGCTCGCGGGCGCCGCGGCTCCCGCGGAGGCGGTCCCGCCGACGGCCACGGCGGAGAGCAGCTTGACGGTGTCCTCGTGTCCGGAGGGGCAGCTGGCGGGCGCGGAGGACTCGGCCATCGGGCGACTGACCTCGAAGGTGTCGTCGCAGCTGCGGCAGCGGTATTCGTAACGGGGCATTGGCACAGGTTAGCGGCATGGACGCGGACGGCGGCAGCCGTCGGCACGGGCCGGCGGAGGCACGGACGCCGACGGCGGCGGCCGTCGCCGCCGGAGCCGTGCGCCTCAGCCGCTCGGGGGCTGCTGCTCCAGGCTCCGCTGCTCGGGGCTCCCCGCCCCGGGCTGCAGCGGCCGCCGCTCATGGGCGGCCTCCTGCGCGGCCTCGTCGGGGTGACGGGTCTTCCAGTACGGATTGTCGTGGGGCAGCGTCGCGCTGACTCTTCCGTACATGCCGAAGAACATCAGCATCACGCCGACGACAAAGCTGAACAGCACGTTCTGGATCTCGAAGGCGAGGGGGTTGAAGCTCGAGTCCAGCAGGGCGAGGTTGACGAAGCCGCTGAGGATGAAGGCGACGCCCAGAACCATGTTCAGCGTCGAGGCGAAGTTGCCGCCGACGACCATGCCGACGAACAGCAGCGCTCCCACGCAGATGGAGAGCACGCTCAGTGCGCCGTTGGTGCTGAGTCCCGCGACCGTGTCGCCCTGGCGGTCGAAGAAGCCGATGTTGCCGGTCAGGCCGAGGATGCCGAAGGCGACCAGCACCAGGCCCATCAGGCCCGCGCCGATGCGGTAGACGCGGCTGAGATGGTGGTCGACGGGCAGATGCTCGTCGAGCTTGGTGCGGTGGGTCTTGGGATGCAGTACTTGTGTGGCCATGTCCGGCCTCCTTTGTACCTACTCCGCTTACGTACCACCCATAGTCCCAGAATTCGCCCGAGGGGAACCAGGGGAGACCGGGGCGAAAGGGGCGATCCGGGCGCGCGGGTACGGGCTGGGCCTCGGGCGGCCGAGTGCTCGGGTGCGGGCGCGGGTCTCAGCAGCCGGGCCTCGCGGGGCCCGGCCACTCGCGGGGCTGGGCTCGGCTGCTCGCGGGGCTCCGCTAGTGGTGCCCCGCGCCGCGATCCTCGCGGATCTGCTCGACGACCCGGGCGGCCGTGCGCCGGACCGCCTCGGCCTCGGTGAGGAAGTGCCAGTAGTCGGGGTGACGCCCCTCGAGCGAGGCGACGGCCCGGTCCAGCCGGGCCACGGAGTCGTCCAGCGGGCGCGCATGGCGCGGGTCGGGGGTGCTGCGGCCCGTCATGGCGAGGCGCTGGGCGTCCCGGACGGCGAAGCGGGTCCGCTCGATCTCCTGCTGCGGGTCCTTCGACACGGCGTTGAGCCGCTGGAGGCGGTCGCCGGCGGCGGAGACGGCCTCGTCGGTGGCGTTGAGCAGCGCGCGCACGGTGGAGAGCAGGGCCGTGGCGTCCGCCCACCGCTGCTCGTCGCGGGCCTTGCCGGCCTCCCGGAGCTTCTCCTCGGCCTGGCGGACGCTGAGCGCGGCCTGCTCGGGGACGGGCTGGAGATCCTGCCAGCAGGCGGCGGAGAAACGGCGCCGCAGCTCGCTGAGGACGGGCTCGACGGACTCGGCGCGGTTGGTGAGGGCCTGGGCGCGGGTACGGAGCGACACCAGGCGCTTGTCGGTCTCCGCGGCGCGCTCGGGCAGCCGCTCGGCCTCGGCCCGTACGCCCTCGGCGTCGCGCAGCACGCGGTCGGCGCGCTGAAGGGTCTCGGCGACGCCGTGCTGGCCCGCGCCTTGGTTGAGCTTGGTCAGCTCGGGCCCGAGGGCGGCGAGCCGGGCGGCGAGATCGTCCGCTCGCAGTCCAGAGCCCCGCGCTGAATCGAGAGCATTGCTCGCGGAAAGGAGCGCCTGTCGCGCCCGCTCCACGGCGGGCGCGAGCCGGGCGAGCTGCGTCTCCGCCTTGTCGAGCAGCGGCCCGAGCCCCTGGGCGAACCGGTCCAGCTCCCCCTTGACCCGTACGAGCTCGTCCTTGGCCCGCGTCAGCTCGCCGCGCGCCCGCGAGGCGACGGAGGCGTCGAGGTCGTCGCGGTCGAGATCGTGCGCGTCGACGGCGGTGATGTACGCATGGCTGACCTCGTCGATCCGGCGCCCCAGAGCGGCGAAGTCGTCGACGGCCCGGCGGGCGCCCGGCGAGCTGTCGACGGCCGAGATCGTCTCTATCGAGATCCGCAGGTCGCGCTGGGCGGTGTCCAGCTCGTAGAAGGCAGCGGCGGCGTCGTCCTTGGCGGCCTGGGCGTCGGCCCGCTGGCTCTCGCCGCGCCCGCCGAACCAGCGCCGGGTGCCCCCGCCGGCGAACGAGCCCGCGAGCGCCAGGGCGACGAGCGGCGCCGGCAGCAGCATCAGGGCGAGGACGTCGCGGACGGCACTCGCTTTCGCTCTTGCGTGCGGCCGCGCGTGTGTCGCCGTCACATCCCTCTCCCGTGCCGTGTCGCCCTTGCCCGGTTCATTGTCCCACCAGGTAATGACGAACACACAGGCCGGTTAGTTCGCGCTTCGCACCACGACTTCGCCGTTGTCGCTGCGCGCGTTGACGATGTGCGCGCTGCTCTTGTCGGTGGGCACGTCGACGTCCACGCTCCCGTTGTCGCTCTTGGCGGTGACGGCGTACGGCGCCCCGGCCGCGGGCAGCTCGATCTCGATCTCCCCGTTGTCGCTGACGCTCTCGACCCGGTCCGGCACCGCGGCGAGCCGGAGCTCGACGGCCCCGTTGTCGGACGCAGCGGTCACGGTCTTGGCGGAGACGCGCTCGGTGGCGATCTTCCCGTTGTCGCTGGCGAGCTCCAGGTCCCCGCTGGAGTCCCGTACGGTCACCGCGCCGTTGTCGGAACGGATCTTGAGATCGGTGTCGAACCCGGTGGCGGTGACGCTCCCGTTGTCGTCCTTCACGGTCACCGCGACCCCGCGCGGCACCTTCACGGTGTGCCGCGACTCGCAGTCGCTGGCGACGGCGTCGCACTCGACCCGCAGGGTGAGGGTCTCGCCCTCCATCTTCCACACGGGGTCGGGCCCCTCCCCGAAGAACACCCACCCGTCGACCTGCCGGGTCACCTCCACCTCTTTCACGTCGGCGGCCACGAGCTCCAGCCGGGAGTTGTCGGAGTCGATGACGAGCGCCTTCCCGGCCAGCGGAAACGCCTTGTTCTCGACGGGCGCGTCCTCGGCGTCGGCGCTCCCGCACCCGCTGACCCCGAGGGCGGCGACGACGACCCCCGCGGCGGCGACAAGCGTGCGGAGGCGGTCGGTACGGGCGGTGCGCAGTGCGGCCATGACGGGCGTTCCCCCAGGTAGTCGAGCTGACGGCCTCAGCGTAGAAGCCGGGGGGCCACCCCTTCGATGCGGTCGGCCACCGTGTCCTGGGTGGGGCTAACCCCCGCATCGCGACGGGGACGGGCGCCGGGCGCGGCTTCGGCGGGGCCTCGGCTCGGAACGGGTTTGCGGGGCGGCCCAGTGGGCCATGTACGCTGTTCTCTCATCCACGGGTGCGTAGCTCAGGGGTAGAGCGCTGCTCTTACAAAGCAGATGTCGGCGGTTCGAAACCGTCCGCGCCCACCAGTAGGAAGCAGCAGGTGAGAGCCTGCTCAGCCCCTCGGTCGATCATGGCCGAGGGGCTTTTCCTGTCCTATGGCTGCCACTGTCCGGGCGATCCTGTCTTCAGCCGAGAGAGCCGATGAAGCGGTCCAGCCGTGAGACGACGTGCCGCAGTACGTCAACGGATCCCGCGGCGTCGTCCGCGAGCTCCAGACCGTGATCCGCGGAGGGAACCTCCAGGACGTCGTGCCGTAGGGACTCGGCGACCCGCGCATCCCACAGCTTGTCGGCGCTGCCGCCGATGAGGAGGGTCGGCGCTTCGGCTCGCTGGAGAGCACGGGCCACATGGTCGATGGTCAGGACCGGGGTGAGCCAGGCTGCCGCGATGTTCCGATCAGCCGCGATGCCGCAGGCGAGCGAGCCCAAAGACTTGCCGACGAGAAGGCGACAGGCCCCTGCCTCGGCGTCGACGGCCTGGGCGACGTGCCGCTCCACCCACGCGATCCGGTCGTCCACGGTGAGCTGCGAGAAGTCGTCCGGGACCTGCCACCACAGCTCTTGGACCGTCCAGCCGTGTTGGAGGAGCACCTCACGAGCGAAGTGCAGCAGCGGCCTGGCGGGCGAGTAGCCGACGCCTGGAGCGACGACTGCGACACGGTCGGGGTCACCGTCGAACCGGGTGGGGACCGTGAAAGGGGAGGGGTCGGGCATGGCCGCAGGCTACTAGTCAGGTGATCGCATGACTGGCGCCCGGTCAGATGGACGATCTGCCGTTCGGTCGCCGGCCCGGCACCCTGTCGCGCATGGGCCTGCGGCAGCGCGGGCAGTTCACTGATCTTCCATGTGGCCGCAGGAAGAGCAGACCCATAGGTCGCGCTGCAGCCACATGGTGTGCCGGCAGAGGGGGCATCCGGTCGTGTGGATGCCGTGCGGGCCCATGAGCGGCGGGTCCGGGGTGCTGGCCGCGTAGCGCACGATGCGGGCGCGGACGCGTTCGTCGTCGGTCCGGGCCATGCGCAGCAGGTGCGCTGTGCGGGTGCGGGCCTCGTCTGCGAATTCGGTCATCTCGCGCGCAGGCTATCGAGGCGGGCCGCAACGGCGGAGCCGGCGGCTCGACTTCACCCCGACGGGTCATATGACCGGCGTGTCCGGAACCATTCTCGCCCCGGTCTCGTAGAGCGGGTTGCCGGGGGCGGGTTGGACGCGGAAGAACGCGGTCGTCACGGACCGGTAGCCGCGGTGGTCGGGGTGCCGGCCCGTGTGCCTGAGGGCCCATTCCTCCGGGGCGCCCTTGTCGTCGCTCGCGCCGGATCCCTCGTGGCAACGGGTGCATTCGAGCTCGAAAATGGGGGCGGACGCGCCGGGGGTCCGGTCGACGCTCAGCGTCCAGTCGGCCAGCTTGACGACGGCTCGGCTCATTGCGGCTCCGGTCCACGGTTGGGCCACTCGACACGCGAGATGCGGTTGGAGTGCGGGCCTGTGTGCCCCGGCTCCCGGTTGCAGCGCGTATCCGTGCCGGGCTTCTTGACCCAGCAGTAGCAGGGGATGGCCACGCGGCGCGGGGAGGTGTACGGCGTCATGTCGCGGCCCCTTGCAGCGCGTCGGCAGCCGCGACGAGAGCGTGCCGCTTGCGGCACGGGGCGCACGCCCGCAGCGGGAAGGGCGGGCCCGAGGTGCGGTCGATCGACCGTACTTCCCTGGCCGAACCGGACCAGTCCTCATGCCAGTCGCACCACTGGGACAGCCCCGCGTCGGAGGCCCCCGAGGGGTGGGTTTGCGAGTCCATGGCCTGACCGTAGGGCCGGGCCCCGGGCACCATGGACACAGATTGTGCCCCCTCGGCTACGCGGCGAGCATGCCCAGCTTCACCGCGAGCTCCGACGCACGGCGACGTCGACCCGGGCTCTTCGACTCGGCCTCTTCCAGCACGATCCTCTTCGCGTACCCGTTGTACTGGACCGTCTCGGGCGCCGCCTCGTGTGCCTGCGCCAGCGTCGCCAGCGCGACATCGGGCTGGCCGTCCAGCTGGTAGCCGCGCGCCTCCTCGATCCGGTGCCGTGCCCGCCGGGGCCGGGACGGGATCGTCATGGCATCCGACGCCGCCGCCTGCCGCACACTCTCCCCGCCGGCGTGCAACTCCACCGCGATCGTGACCGCGTGCGCGCCCATGACGGCCCGGGAGAACGACGTCACCGGGTGGTAGTAGCCGGCCGGGAGCCGATCGGCCATGGCGCGCGCCTGGTCCCAGTACCGCCAGGCGGCGCCGGTCTCTCCGCGGCGGGCGGCGGTGTACCCGGCCTCGAAGGTGAGCGCCCCGGCGATGGCCAGGACCTCGTCGTCGGCATCCGGAAGCAGCGGTTCCAGATAGGCGAGGGTCTGCAGGTTGACGGTGTCCGCAGCGTCGAAGTGGCCGTGGCCGGAGTCCCGGTGGGCTTGTGCCGCCAGCCACGCCGCCACGCCGAGGGCGTGCGGGTCCTCGGACATCTGGGCTGCGACCATGCCCCGTTCGGCGACCCGCCACAGCAGTGCGGCGTCCGGCTGGTACGCGACGAAGAACTGGGCGAGCGAGTACACCTCGCTGAGGATCGCCTGCGCCGCCGGGGCGTTCGCGGCCTGCTGCGCCTGCCGTACCGCCAGCTGCGCGTCACGGATCAGGTCGGGCAGCAGCGCGCCCACGACCTCTCTGTGGTTCGGCGCGGTGTGCCGGGCGCCCCACGCACGGGCGAGCCGGTGCTCCAGGTGCGCCAGCGGCGGCGCTTCCGTGCTCGGGTCGAGCGGAAACGCGTCGACCGCTGCCTTTACGGCGGCGAGCCGCGGGTGTCCGGGGCCGGTGAACAGGTCGATGCGCACGCTCTGGTCGCCGGTGAGGTCCGCGAGGTTCCGTACCCGCAGCAGCTCGGCCAGCCGCAGGACGACCTCCAGCTTCGGCGTCTTCAGCCGGCCGGTCTCGACGCCCTTCACCCAGGAGCCGGACAGGCCCATGAGGCCGCCGAGCTGGTCGCGGGTCATGCCCTTACGGGTGCGGAGGATCTGCAGACGCTGGCCGAACACCAGCGGGTCGGCGTACGGATCCGGGGTAGCGTCAGGTGACACGGCCATGCCCCTCTACTGTGTGCAGCTCGTCACTGTCAGGGTATGGGGCGGGCCTTTTTCATGTGAGCCACTCACGAACCACGAGTGCGCCCCCCTGCCCGCGAGCCCGCAAGGGGGGAGGCCGGTGCGACGCCTGCCGTAGACGCATAGCGCGTGCGATGGTGGGGGTGTGACCTTGGAGGACCTCGTCCGGCTGCGCCGGGCCCGCGACCTGATGGACCGCGCGTACGCGGAGCCGCTCGACGTTCCCGCGCTGGCTCGTGTCGCTCTCATGTCGCCGGGGCACTTCTCCCGCAGCTTCCGGGCCGCCTACGGAGAGACGCCGTACAGCTACCTGATGACGCGCCGCATCGAGCGGGCCAAGGCGCTGCTGCGGCGGGGCGATCTGACGGTGACCGAGGTCTGCTTCGAGGTCGGCTGTACGTCGCTGGGGTCGTTCAGCTCGCGCTTCACCGAGCTGGTCGGCGAGAGCCCGAGCGCCTACCGGGCCCGCCCCCATGACGAGGGCGCCGCCGTCCCCGCCTGCATCGCCAAGATCCACACCCGGCCGGTCAGGAATGGAGAAGCACAACCAGCCCCCCGCCCGTAGCGTGAAACGCATGGACATCAACCTTTCGCAGTGCTTCATCGCCGTCGACGACCATGACAAGGCCCTCGCCTTCTACCGGGACGTCCTCGGGCTGGAGGTGCGCAACGACGTCGGGTTCGAGGGCATGCGCTGGGTGACCGTCGGGTCGCCGTCGCAGCCCGATGTGGAGATCGTCCTCGAGCCGCCGCTCGCGGACCCGAACGCCTCGGCCGCCGACCGGCAGACCATGACGGAACTGCTGGCGAAGGGCCTGCTGCGCGGCGTCATCTTCCGGACCGACGACTGCGACGCTGTCTTCGAGCGCGTCCGCGCCGCGGGCGGCGACGTGCTGCAGGAGCCGATCGACCAGCCTTACGGCGTCCGCGACTGCGCCTTCCGCGACCCCGCCGGCAACATGCTGCGCTTCGCCCAGCCCCGCAAGCAGTGAGCCCTGGCGGCCCGTCGCACCCGGCGCCGTAGGCCCAAGTGGCCTGGCCGCCTTGGCTCTTGAGCCGAGCGCCACCGGGGCGGGGCCGGTCGGACGGGTTCGAGCCGCGCGGACGGCCCCGCCGAGCACGAGATCACTCAGCCGCCCGATCAGCGGCCCGATCAGCGGCCCGAACAATTGCCCGGTCCGCTGGCAGCGAATCCGTTGCCGCGATCGCGTCGACGAACAAGAATCAGCCGTACTGCTGCTCGAACCTGGTCAGATCGCGACAGGCGACACCGACGGGTCCCGCGAAAGCGGCCCCCGCCTCACAGATGGAGACACGACGAGCCATGGCTAAGAGAACGGACACGCAGTCGCCTGCGCCGCACGCCGCCGACAGCCACGACCTGATCCGCGTGCACGGCGCCCGCGAGAACAACCTCAAGGACGTCAGCATCGAGATCCCGAAGCGCCGGCTGACGGTGTTCACCGGCGTCTCCGGCTCGGGCAAGAGCTCGCTGGTGTTCAACACCATCGCCGCGGAGTCGCAGCGGCTGATCAACGAGACGTACAGCAGCTTCGTCCAGGGCTTCATGCCGACGCTCGCCCGCCCCGAGGTCGACGTGCTCGACGGTCTGACCACGGTGATCACCGTCGACCAGCAGCGGATGGGCGCCGACCCGCGCTCCACCGTCGGCACCGCGACCGACGCCAACGCGATGCTGCGCATCCTCTTCAGCCGGCTCGGCAAGCCCCACATCGGGCCGCCCAGCGCGTACTCCTTCAACACCGCCACGGTCCGGGCGAGCGGCGGGATCACCGTCGAACGCGGCGACGCCAAGACCAGGACCGTGAAGGCGACCTACAACCGCACCGGCGGCATGTGCACACGCTGCGAGGGCCGGGGCAAGGTCTCCGACATCGACCTCACACAGCTCTACGACGACTCCAAGTCCATCGCGGAGGGCGCGTTCACCATCCCCGGCTGGAAGTCGGACAACGTGTGGACCGTGGGGATCTACGCCGAGTCGGGGTTCCTCGACCCGAACAAGCCGATCCGCCGGTTCACCAAGAAGGAGATGCAGGACTTCCTCTACCGCGAGCCGACCAAGGTCAAGGTCAACGGCGTCAACCTCACCTACGAGGGGCTGATCCCGAAGATCCAGAAGTCCTTCCTGTCCAAGGACAAGGAGGCGATGCAGCCGCACATCCGGGCGTTCGTGGAGCGGGCGGTCACCTTCACCACCTGCCCCGAGTGCGACGGCACCCGCCTGAGCGAAGGCGCCCGTACGTCGAAGATCAAGCGGATCAGCATCGCCGACGCCTGCGCGATGGAGATCAGGGACCTCGCCGAATGGGTCCGCGGCCTCAAGGAGCCGTCGGTGGCCCCGCTGCTCGCGGCGCTCCAGCGGACCCTCGACTCGTTCGTGGAGATCGGCCTCGGCTACCTCTCGCTCGACCGGCCCGCGGGCTCGCTGTCGGGCGGCGAGGCGCAGCGCGTCAAGATGATCCGCCACCTCGGCTCCTCGCTCACCGACGTCACCTATGTCTTCGACGAGCCGACCATCGGTCTGCACCCCCACGACATCCAGCGGATGAACGACCTGCTGCTGCGGCTGCGCGACAAGGGCAACACGGTGCTCGTCGTGGAGCACAAGCCCGAGGCGATCGCGATCGCCGACCACGTCGTCGACCTCGGACCCGGCGCCGGCACCGCGGGCGGAACCGTCTGCTTCGAGGGCACGGTCGAGGGGCTGCGGGCCGGCGACACGATCACCGGCCGTCATCTCGACGACCGGGCCGCCCTCAAGGAGACGGTGCGCACGCCCTCCGGCGCGCTGGAGATCCGCGGCGCGACGGCGAACAACCTGCGCGACGTCGACGTCGACATCCCGCTCGGCGCGCTCGTCGTGATCACCGGTGTCGCGGGCTCCGGCAAGAGCTCCCTGGTGCACGGGTCACTGCCACACCAGTCGGGGGCCGCCGGCGAGGCCGTGGTGTCGGTCGACCAGACGCCGATCCGCGGCTCGCGGCGGAGCAACCCGGCGACGTACACCGGTCTGCTCGACCCGATCCGCAAGGCCTTCGCGAAGGCCAACGGCGTCAAGCCGGCGCTGTTCAGCGCCAACTCCGAGGGCGCGTGCCCCACCTGCAACGGCGCCGGGGTCATCTACACCGACCTCGCGATGATGGCGGGCGTCGCCACCCCCTGCGAGGACTGCGAGGGGAAGCGGTTCCAGGCGGAGGTGCTGGAGTACCGCTTCGGCGGCCGCGACATCAGCGAGGTGCTCGCGATGTCGGTGACGGAGGCCGAGGAGTTCTTCGGCGGGGGCGAGGCGGCCACGCCGGCCGCGCACAAGATCCTCGATCGGCTCGCCGACGTCGGACTCGGCTACCTCACCCTCGGCCAGCCGCTTACCACCCTGTCCGGCGGCGAGCGGCAGCGCCTCAAGCTGGCCACTCACATGGGCGACAAGGGCGGTGTGTACGTCCTCGACGAGCCGACCACCGGCCTCCACCTCGCCGACGTCGAGCAGCTGCTCGGGCTGCTCGACCGGCTCGTCGACTCGGGCAAGTCCGTGATCGTCATCGAGCACCACCAGGCGGTCATGGCGCACGCCGACTGGATCATCGACCTCGGCCCCGGCGCCGGCCACGACGGCGGCAAGGTCGTCTTCGAGGGCACGCCCGCGAAGCTGGTCGCCGACCGCTCCACCCTCACCGGGGAGCACCTCGCGGCGTACGTCGGCGCCTGACGGAGGCGGTCGCGTACGCCGTGTACACCGCGTACACCGTGCACTTCGCGTCGACGGCGTACACCGCGTACATCGCGTACATCGCGTACACCGCGCACACCGCGTCTACCGTGGGGCGAGCTCTCTCAGCTGCGGGAGCTCGCCCCGCTGGGCGGTCTCGCTCAGGCCCGCTCGGCGGGCTGCGCGGCCTCCGACTCCGTGGGCAGCCAGTTGTGGCCTTCGCTCCAGTGGTTCACCCACCCGCAGGACGGACAGGCGTACCGGCCGTCGATCCCGTAGACCTGGGTGCCGCACTGCTGGCAGTCCGTGCTGGTGATCTCGGTTCCCGTCGTCGCCGCGGTCTCGGGGGCACGTTCCGGATGCCGGGTCATGCCCGGACTGTATCGGCGGCGGCGGGCCTGAGCCGCCCGTTGCCGCCCGTTGTCGGCCGCCCCGCCGTCAGGCCTCGATGGAGCGGAGCGTCCGTTCGCGGACGGTGTCCAGGAAGGCCGGGACGTCGTCCATGTCGGTCCCGGCGCAGCGCACGATCAGCCCCATCACATCGCCCATGGACAGCGCGTTGACGACGGGATGCTCGTCGGCGAGCTCCAGGCGGTGCTCGATCCGCTCGACCATGAGCAGGGCGAGGCTGAGCTCGGGCACATGGCTGGTGTGGCCGTACGAGAGATCCTTCTTGATGACCCACATCTGCGGAATGATCGCTCCGTAGACGACGATGTGCGTCAGCGCGAACAAGGCACGCGCTATCTCGTGCGCCGCCTGCGGATCCTCGTCGTCTCCGTGCAGGGCGGCGATGGCGTCGGTGTCCTCCGCGAGATGGGCCTGGATGAGCGCGATGCCGTGCAGCACTTCGTCCGTGGTGTACGGCTTGGTGTACTCGCCGTCCATGCGCACCGATTCCCTTCCGATGGGCGGGGCTCGCAGCGATCACAGTCTGGCAGCCGAGGCGAAGGGCGTGCGGCTGAACGGACGCGATCTGCGGTAACGAGCGCTCAAGGGGGCGCACTTCGCGGCGCCGCACCACCAGCGCTCGCATCACAGGGGGCGATTGGGCGTGCGGCGAGGGCGTGCGGCGTGCCCGACGGCGTTCGTGGGCGTGCTGCGTGCCCAATGGCGGTTCGAACGCACCGGGTGCCTTACGGGGGCGGGGCGCAGCGGCGATCGGCCGACCCCGGTTTCTCGGCTGGCCCCTGACGCCGCCTGGCGCGTCACCCGAATGGACGCGGGCAAGTGGTCGCGCCGGCGACCCCGGCGGAGGCTCGGGGGGACCGACCTGAGCACTCGACTCTAGGAGCCTCCCGTGACTCAAGCCATGGGCACGCCCGGCGCACCGCGGGATTCCAAGCCCGCAGGCGGCGCCTCGATCGCGGCAAGCGGCGGCACCATGTTCGCCGGCGTGCTGCTGCTGGTGAACGGCATCCTCGGCATCCTCCTGGGCATCACCGCGATAGCCAAGGACGACGTCTACGCCCGTCTCGGCGACTACGTCTACAAGTTCGACCTCACGGCCTGGGGCTGGATCCACCTCATCCTCGGTGTGCTCCTGGTCTTCACCGGCCTGGGCATCCTCAAGGGCGCGGACTGGGCCCGGGTGGTGGGCATCACGCTCGCGTCGTTCATGATCATCGCCAACTTCCTCTGGCTGCCGTACCAGCCGGTGTGGGCGATCATCTCGATCGCCATCGACGTCTTCGTCGTCTGGGCGCTCTGCACGGACCACCCGAAGAAGGACGCGTCGCGGCACGCGGCGTAGACGGGTTGCGGGGCGGGGATGTGCGGGGCCTTGCGGGGCTCCGCCCCGGACCCCGCGCCTCAATCTCCCCCAGACTTCGTCCGGGGGGACCCCCACGGGGCTGAAATCGCCGGTCGCGTGTCGCCTCAAACTCCCCCAGACTTCTTCCGGGGGACCCCCACGGGGCTGGAGGTGCCCGCGGGGGCGCGGGTGCTTCGATCAGTGACAATCCGTGCTGGGCGCACTACCGTTGACGGGCGGTTGGAACGGCGGACACCGGGGGCGCGTTGACTGGTTCAGCAGTGCTGTCGGGGGAAGCTGCGGGGATCGGGGGCGCCGAAGCATGATTCTTTCCGAGGAACTCCGTGTGCCGCGTGACGCGGGGGTTCAGGAGCAGGAGGCGTTCGCCGAGCGGCGGATGCCCGCGGCGGCCGACGGCGGCGGGAATCCGCACACCGAGGAGCACACGACCGTCGTGCCGGCCGACGCGCTGGCCAGCATTCCGCAGATCTCCGCCCCCGCAGGGATGAACAACCTGCCCACGACCGCCACCGACGTCTTCGTCGGCCGGAAGCACGCCCTGGCGTCCATCGAGAACGTGCTGACCGCGGGCGGCGGAGTGATCACCCAGGCCACGGCCGTGCACGGCCTCGGCGGCGTCGGCAAGACTTCGCTGGCCCTCCACTACGCGTGGGCGCGGCGCGACGACTACTCCCTGGTGTGGTGGATCACCGCAGAGACCGAGGAGCAGATCGGCTCCGCCTTCGCCGACCTCGCCGTCTTCCTGCACCCGCGCTGGGCGCTCGGCGCCACGCCGAAGGAGCAGAGCCAGTGGGCCCTCGCCTGGCTGCACGAGCACACCGGCTGGCTGCTCGTCTACGACAACGCCGAGGATCCCAACCACGTCAATCCGTACGTGGGCAAGCTCTTCGGACGCGGCCACCAACTGGTCACCAGCCGCCGGGCGACCGGCTGGCACACCGGCACCGAGCTGGTCCGGCTCGACGTGCTGTCCCCGGACACCGCCGCCGACCTGCTCTGCCGGGTCGCGCTGCCCGGGCGGGCCCCTCAGCTCGCCGAGCTGCGGCACGCGACCGAGCTCGCCGCCGACCTGGGGCGGCTGCCGCTGGCGCTGGCACAGGCGGGCGCGTATCTGCGGGAGACGGGCACCTCCTTCTCCGCGTACCGGACCCTGCTGCGCACGACCCCGGACGCCGCGCTCGGCGCGGCGGCCGACGGCACGGACACCACCCGGACCATCGCCCGCATCTGGCAGACCACGCTCGCCTCGGTCCTGCGGCGCGACCCCTTCGCCGTCCGGCTCTTACGGGTGCTCGCGTGGTACGCCCCCGAGGCGCTGCCGTGCGAGGTACTGCACCCGCTGTCGCAGCGGCCGGGCGACGTCGACGCGGCGCTGGGGCTGCTCGCGGACTACAACATGATCACGCTCGGCCCGCAGACGGTCACCGTCCACCGGCTGCTCCAGGCGGTGCTGCGCGGCAGCGGGGACGCGGGCGGCGACGGCGGCGAAAGCGGCGATACAGGCGGAGGCGGAGCGACTCCTGCCCGTCGGCTGCACGTGGACGCCGAGCGCGCGATGGCCCAGACCCTGCGCGCGAGGGCCGAGTCGGAAGCGGAGACCGAAGCGGAGTCGGAGGCCGCTTCCGGCGAGCCGGAGCCACGGGACAGCTCCACGGAGTCACGGAGCAGCTTCACGGGCCCGAGCGGCCACCCCGCCAAGGACCCCGCCGCAAGCCCCACCCCCGGCCCCGCCCCCACCCCCGCCCCCGGCCCCGAGACCCAGCGCCTTCTGCAGTCCCTCCTCCCGCACATCCAGTCCCTCGCCGCCGCGGGCCCCTCCCGCAGCCCGCACCCCGACGTCGTCTCCCTCTACCGCCGCGCCGCCGACGAACTCGTCGTACGCGACCAGCGGATGCTCGCCATCCCGCTCCTCGACGCCGTGGTCCACGGCCAGACCGAGCTGCTCGGCGTGGAGCACCCCGACACCCTCGACAGCCGGGACCTCCTCGCCGAACTGCACAGCAAGGCCGGCGAGCCCGCCAAGGCGGTCTCCCTCTGCCACGACGTCTTCCTCGACCGGATGCGCGTGTTCGGCGGCGACCACCCCTCCACCCTCGCCAGCCGTGACCGCCTCGCCCACGCCTACCGGAAGGCGGGCCACAGCAGCCGTGCGGTGCGGGAGTTCGAGACGGTCGTCGCGGACCGCGGCCGCGTCCTCGGCCCCGACCACTCGGACACCCTGCGCAGCCGCAGCGGCCTCGCGTACGCGCTCCAGCTCGCCGGGGAGCACCGGCGCGCCGTGCGGGAGTACGAGCGGGTGGTCGCCGACTGCACGCGCGTGCTGGGCCCCGAGCACCCCGACACGCTGAGCAGCCGCAACGGACTCGCGTACGCCCACCGGGTCGCCGGGGACCACCGGCTGGCGATCGAGCTGTACGCGCAGGCCGTCGCCGACCGCGCCCGGGTGCTGGGCGCCGAGCACCCCGACACCCTCACCAGCCGCGGCTGGCTGGCCGACGCCCACCGCGTCGCGGGCGAGCACCGGCAGGCCGTCGGACTGCTGGAGGAGGTCCTCGCCGACCGGGTCCGGATCCAGGGCGCGGACCACCCCGACGTGCTGCGCTGCCGCGGAGACCTCGCCTACGCGCGGGGCGCCGCCGGGGAGCTCGCCGTCTCCGTGCGGGAGTTCGAGGAGCTCGCGGCCGACTACGGCCGGGTGATGGGGCCCGACCACCCGGACACGCTCGACACCCGCGAGGAGCTGGCCGTCGCCTGCCGCGACGCGGGCGACCGACGGCGGGCCATCCGGCTCTTCGAGGAGCTGATCGCCGACGCCGTGCGGGTGCGGGGCGCGGACCACCCCGAGACGCTGAGCTTCCGCAACGGCCTGGCCTATTCACGCCAGTCGGCGGGGGAGCACGCGGCGGCGGTCGTCGCGTTCGAGGCGCTGCTGGCCGACCGGGCCCGGGTGCAGGGCGCCGAGCACCGGTCCACGCTCGTCGCCCGGGAGAACCTCGCCTACGCCTACAGCGAGGCCGGGGAGCACCGGCGCGCGATCCGGCTCTACGGCGAGCTGATCCGCGACCGCTCCCGGATCCAGGGCCGCAACCACCCGCAGACGCTCGACACCCGCTGGTCCATCGCCCGCACCTACAACGAGGCCGGCGAGCACCGGCGGGCGATCGCGCTGTTCGAGCGGCTCGCCCGCGATCGCGCGAGCGCGCTGGGCGCCGACCATCAGCAGACGCTGAGAACCCGGTTCTGGCTGGCGCTCGCCTGCCGCGAGGCGGGCGACCGACGGCGGGCCGTCCGGCTCTTCGAGGAGCTGATCGCCGACGACGTACGGGTGTGGGGCGCGGACCATCCCGAGACGTACGGCAGCCGGAACAACCTCGCCTTCACCCGGCAGGAGGCGGGCGACTACCGCACGGCGGTCGCCGAGCTGGAGACGCTGCTGGCGGACCGGGTCCGGACGCAGGGCGCCGAGCATCCCTCCACGCTCCACGCCCGCGCGAACCTGGCGTACGCCTGCCGGGACGCCGGAGACGACCAGCGCTCCCTCGACCTGTACGAGGAGCTGCTCCGCGACCGGGTGCGGCTCCAGGGGCACGACCACCCCGACACGCTCACCACCCGCGGGTCGATCGCCGGCGGACTGCGGCTGACGGGCCGGTGCCGGGAGGCGGTCGCGGGCTTCGAGGCGCTGCTCGCCGACCGGACCCGGCTGCTGGGCGCCGACCATCCGGACACGCTCGCCACACGCTGGGGGCTGGCCGACGCGCACCGGGCCGCGCTGGAGCACCGTCAGGCGATGCGGGTGGCCGAGGAGCTGGTCGGGGACCGTACGAGGGTGCTCGGCGGGGACCATCCGCAGACGCTGAACAGCCGCTGGCAGCTCGCGTACGTATGCCAGTACGCGGACGCCCACGCGCGGGCGGTCGAGCTGTTCGAGGAGCTGGTCCAGGACCGTACGAGGGTCTTCGGCGGCGACCATCCGCAGACGCTGAACACCCGCTACTGGCTCGCCCACACACTGGCGGGGGCCGGGCGGCACCGGCAGGCCGTGCGCCACTACGAGCGGCTGATCCGCGACTTCGCCCGGGTCAACGGCGACGACCACGCGGAGACGCTGGGCTGCCGCAGCGGCCTGGCGCGCACCCGCAGGGCCGCGGGCCAGTTCCGGCGTGCCATCGCCGACTTCGACGCGCTGATCGCCGACCAGATCCGGGTGCAGGGCGCCGACCACTGGGCGGTGCTCCTCGCCCGCTCGAGCCAGGCGTTCGCCTGCCAGGACGCGGGCGACGACCGGCGCGCGGTCGCCATGCGCGAGGACCTCGTCCGGGACACCACGCGGATCCACGGCCCCGAGCACGCCGACGCCCTGGACGCCAGGTTCTGGCTCGCGTACGCCTGTCAGCGGGCCTGGGACCTGGAGCGGGCCGCGGAGCTGTACGAGACGCTCGTCGAGGACAACGCCCGGATCCGGGGCGCGGACCACACCGAGACGCTGGCCTGCCGCAACAAGCTCTACCACGTACGGCAGTTGGCGGGGGAGCACGCGAAGGCGGTGCCCGGCCTCGAGGCGCTGCTCGCCGACCGGACCCGGGTGCAGGGCGCCGGCCATCCGGCCGCGCTGGTCGCGCGCGCCAACCTCGCGCTCGCCCTGCGGGAGGCGGGCGACCACGAGCGCGCGATCCGGCTCTACCGCGAGCTGACCGTCGACCGCGACCGGCTCGACGGACCGGACCATGTGTCCGCCCTCAACGCCCGCGAGGACCTCGCCCGGAGCTACCGCGAGGCGTGCGACCACGCACGCGCCTTCGAGGTGCGCGAGACGCTGGTGCGCGACCGGGTCAGGGTGCAGGGAGCGGACCACCCGGACACGCTGTGGACGCGGCACGAGCGGGCGCTCGACCGGCGCTGGCGCGGCGACTTCCGCGGGGCCGTCGAGGACCTTCTGTCGGTGCTCGCGGACCGCGCACGGGTGCTGGGCGCGGACCACCACTCCACGCTCAACAGCCGGGCCGCGCTGGCCAGGACGCGGATGCTGGCGGGGCTGCACGCGCAGGCGGTGGCGGACTTCGAGGGGCTGCTGGACGACCGGCTGCGGATCCACGGGCCCGAGCACCTGGACGTCCTGGACGACCGCAAGGACGTCGCCCTCGCCTACCGGATGGCCAAGGACCACCGGCGGGCGGTCGCCCAGCTGGAGGAACTCGCCGGCGACTGCGCCCGTCTCCACGGCGCCGCCCACCCCTTCACCCTGGAGGCCAGGGCGGCGCACGCCCTGGTCCGCGCGGAGACGGGCCCGCCGAGCACGGCCGTCGGCCTCGCCGAGTCCCTGGTGGCCGACAGCGCCGGGCGGTGGGGTCCGTACAGCCCCCATACGCTCGCCTGCCGCGAGGTGCTGGCTCACGCGCTGCTGCACGCGGACGATCCGCAGGGCGCGATCGGGGCGTACGAGTCCGTCCTCGCCGACCGCGCCCGCACGCTCGGACTGGGCCTGCCCGGCACGGTGGCGGAGCTCGTGCGCGTCCATGAGCAGGGCTCGCTCGCCGCCGTCGTCGCCGCGACCCGTCGCCCGTACCAGCTGCGGGGCTTCGCCGCGCCGGTCGAGAGCCTGGCCCGCGCGTACGGCGAGGCCGGCGACTGGCACACGGCGGTCGCCCTGCTGCGGGCGGTGTGCACCGGGCGCGCCCGCGTCTTCGGCGCGGCGCACCCCGAGACCCTGAAGATCCGCACGGTGCTGGCGGTCGCCTGCATGGCCGCGGGCGAGGAGGACGCCGAGGGGCTCGGCCGCCGCGAGGAGCTGCTGGCCGACTGGGAGGACGCCTTCGGCGCGACCCACCCCCAAGTGGCGGACCTGCGCCGCAGGTTCGAGCGCATGAGCCCGGCCCGGGCGCTGAGAGTCTCCCTCCTCGACGACGCGCGCGTCGGCCGGTCCTCGCGCATCGAGGTCCGCCTGGAGAAGCCGGCCGTCCGGGAGGCCCGCCCGGACTCCGGGACGGCGCCGCCCACGGGCGGGGGCGGCGATGCGGCGCCGGTGGAGCACGCCGCGTCGGAGCAGCGCGTCGAGGCGCCGGAGAAGGCCGAGCCGGAGCAGCGCCCCGCACGGGAGACGCCCGAGACACTCGATTCGGCGGAGACGACCGCGCCCGAGACACCCGATTCGCCCGAGACGACCGTGCCCGAGACACCCGACACGACCGCGCCCGACACACCGCCGCCGGGCGGGCCGCAGCCGCCCGCCCCCGCCATCCCCCTGCTGCTCGTCGCCGGGGTGCGCTCCGACGCGGTCATCGAGCCCGCAGCCGCCGAGTACACCCCGGGGGCCGCGCCCGCCGGGTTCGTCTTCACTCCCGCCGAGCCAGGAGCCCATCGGATCCGACTGACCGTGTACGACCAGCGGTACGGCGTCGTACTCCAGGACCTCGAAGCCACCGTCGACGTACCAGCAGCTCAAAGGGACTGAACCGATGTCCAGAGATCTCGCGGTCGAGATCCGGCAGAATCCGTCGCTCGACTACACCGCCCTGCCGCCCCAGCGCGGCAGCACCCCGCCCGACCTCGTCACCCGAGAGCCGCTCGACCTCGTCGTCGCGCTGCGGCGCCATCAGACGGACCGGCTGCACATCACCGCCTTCCGGCCCGACGAGCGGTCCCCGCGGACCCGGCTGCACCGCGCCCAGCTGGAGATCACCGAGACCGCGGTGCTGCGCGCCGCCGCCCGGCTCCGGTCGGTCTGGCGCGATCTGCTGGTACGCCATCAGTTCACCGACGCCGACGGCATGTCCGACGGCACGTTCCCCTTCGCCGACGCCGCCGATCTGACCCCCATCTCCGCGCTGTCGCGCCGGCTGACCGAGGAGCTCGCCGAGGAGGGCCGCGACCTGCTCGACAGCCTGCTCGACGGCAACAGCCTGGAGCTCAGGTCGTTCCGGTCGTTCCTCACCGACACCCTCGCCGGCGATCTGCCGCTGCGCGTCAGCTTCGACTCGGACGTCTACCTGCCGTGGCCGATGCTGGCCGTGGAGCCCGCCGGCTGCGAGAAGGACGTGTGGAACACCTTCCTCGGCCACCGGCACCAGGTGGAGCAGACCGGCAGCTCCTACCAGATGGTCCAGGGACCGGGCGTCGCCCACGCGCTCCCCGTGGCGAGCCTCAACACCGACTCCACCCTGGAGACCGTGGCCAGGGCCCCCGAGGTGCGCAAGCTCCTGGAGGAGCGGTCGCATCTGACCGTGCACACCGAGTCCGCGACCTTCCTCGACGCGCTCTCCGGCGCGGTGTTCGACGAGGACGTCATGTACTTCTGGTGCCACGGGCACTTCGTCGAGAACGGCTCGGCCAGCCCCCACCTCGCGGTCCGGCTCTCCGACGACCGCCAGATCGACGCCGAGCTCGTACGCCGTCGCCGTCGCCGCTTCCGGGGCCTGTACGACGCCCGCTTCCGTCCGTTCGTCCTGCTCAACGCCTGCCACTCCGGCCAGGCGGCCGCCGCGCCCGAACTGGACCACCTCGGCAAGGCGCTGATCGACCTGGGCGCCGACGGCGTGCTCGGCCCGCAGATCGAGATTCCCCAGGTCTTCGCCACGGAGTACGCGTACGCCTTCCTCGACCTCTATCTCGCCGGCGGCAGCACGGCGGGAGAGATATCCCAGGCGCTGGTGCGCCGCTTCGCGCGTGAGTTCCACAACCCGCTGGCTCTCACGTACTCCCTGCACTGCGGGATCGACAGCAGAGTGGAGCTCGCCTCGTGATCCCCAGACCCCGGCGGGGCGCCGCCCGTCCCGCCCGCCCCGCAGTCCGCGCCGCCCGCGTCGGCCGGCCCCGCGCCGTTCCGCCCAGAGTCGCCCCGCCCAGAGTCGTCGCGGTCGACCTCGACGAGAAGGGGCGGCTGCTCGTCCCCGGCACCGCCACGCCCGTCCCCACCGCCCGGCTCGGCGAGCATCTCGCCCGCCATCTGGCCGTCCCGGCCCGCGCGAGCGACATCTACGTCTACGTCCACGGCTGGCAGACCGCCCCAGGGACCGCCGCCAAGACCGCGGCCGCGCTCGTCCAGCAGGCGCGGACGCTGTACGAGAGCCACCCGGAGCGCTACGCCCCGCTGGCCGCCGCCGGCCAGGGCTACCGGCCCTGGTGCGTCGCCGTGCGCTGGCCGTCCTCCAGCCTGCCCACCCTCGCCGGCTACCGCAGGATCCGGGACCGCGCCCACGCCATGTCCAGCCCCGGGACCGGCCACGCCCCCTATGTCCTGGGGCATCTGCTGGGCTACCTCGACGCGCACCGCGCCGACCCCAGGTCGCCGGCCGTGCTGGCCAACCGCAACGGCCAGTATCTGCATCTGGTGGGCCACTCCTTCGGCGGCCGCTTCCTGTGCGAGGCCGTGCAGCGGTCGGCCGAGCGACCGGCCGGGCCGCAGGTGCTGGGCTGGAGCACAAAGGCCGACCCGCGGCGGCCGTTCACCGCCGACAGCGCGCTGATCTTCCAGATGGCCGCGCCGCGCGACGCGTTCGACCGGCTCTTCCCCACGCTCTTCCCGGGCGGGGACCGGCCCGGCGCGCCGCTGAGCGGCCCGCTCGTGCTGACCCACTCCCGCTGGGACCGGGCCACCGGCTTCTGGCATCTACGGGCCGAGGGCGCCCCGGGCATCGGCCACGCGGGGGCCTCCGTCGCGCCCGTGCCGCAGTTCACCACCCGGATCCGGCCGGTCCAGACGCCGTACGAGCCGGCCGAGCTGGACCACCGCATCGTCAACGTGGACGCCAGCGGGCTCTACCGCGGCAGCCGGCGCACCCGCCTCGCCCCCGCGGGCGCGCACTCGGACTTCCAGCACCCCGAGTCCGCGCATCTGCTGCTGAGCCTCGCCTCCATGGCCCGATGACCCGCGGGTGACGGACACTGGGGTCATGTGCCGAAGCATCAAGACTCTCCGTCCGCCCGTGCTCCCGGAAGAGGCCACCGAGGAGGACATCAGGGCCGCGGCCCTGCAGTACGTGCGCAAGGTCTCCGGCTTCCGCGCGCCCGCCGCGCACAACCGGGAGGTCTTCGAGCAGGCCGTCGACGAGATCGCCGAGGCGACCCGCGCGCTGCTCGAAGGGCTCGAGGTGCGCGGTGCGGGCGGCGCGGCTAAGCGGCAGGCTCAGCCGTCTGCGTCGGCCGCCGCATGACATAGGCGGCCAGGGCCCCCGCCGCGAACAGCGCGAGCACCGAGACCGCCGCGCCGATCCAGCCCGCGCCCAGCCACGCCCCGCCGAAGTAGCCCAGGCCCACGCTGTAGCCCGCCCACACCAGGCCGGCCAGGGCCGACCAGGGCAGGAACTCCTTCACCTTGCGGTGGGCCGCGCCCGCGCCGAGCGAGACGACCGAGCGGCCCGCGGGGGCGAAGCGCGCGACGACCACCAGGGCGCCGCCGCCCCGGCTCAGCGCGGTGCCGAGACGATCCTGCGCTCTGGTCAGGCGGCGCGAGCGAGCGATGGCCCGGTCCAGGCGATCGCCGCCGCGCCAGGCGAGACGGTAGGCGACGAGGTCTCCCAGCACGGAGGCGGTGGCCGCGCACAGCAGCAGGATCATCAGCGAGGGGACCTCGCGCTGCACCTGCCCGGCCGCGCCGACGACGGTGGTCGAGCCCGCCGCGGCCGCGGTCGCGGCGGTGATGACGAGGACTCCGCTGGGCAGTACCGGGAGAAAGACGTCTAGTAGGACAGATAGTGCGACAACCGCGTAAATCCATGGGCTGCCGGTCAGCGACCCCATACTCTCGAGCACGTTGTGACTCCCCCAGGTCCGTTACACCGCCGCGACGTCGCAGGGGTGCGGCCGGGGCGGCATGACAGCTGTACAGCGTACGCCCGGGGTTCGCCTCGAGATCGCCGGGGGGCGGTGATGTTGTTCTCCTCACGTCCCGGTGCGGCGCGCTTGCGCGGACGCGAAACGCCCGAACCCTCACGACGGGTGCGTGCGGGTCCGGGCGCTTCGGCGTGCTCGTACGGCTGTGCAGGGATTCGTGCGGATTCGCACGGAAGAGGTCAGGCCGCGACCGCGGTGGCCTGCTCCTTGCGCTCGTCCTCGGCGGTCCGGCTTCCGCCGCGCGAGGCGAACAGCCGGTCCAGCGCGAAGGCGCCCGGGCCGGTGAAGACCAGCAGCAGGAAGGCCCAGCAGAACATCGCGGAGCCCTCGCCGCCGTTCTGCACGGGGAAGAGCGACTCGGGCTGGTGGACCGTGAAGTACGCGTACGCCATGGAGCCGGAGGCGATGAAGGAGGCGATGCGGGTGCCGAGGCCGAGCAGCACGAGCGCGCCGCCGACCAGCTCGATCACCGCGGCGTAGAAGCCGGGCCAGGTGCCGGCCGGGATGCTCTCGCCGTCCAGGACGCCGAAGAGGGACCGGGCGCCGTGGCTGGCGAAGAGCAGGCCGACGACGACGCGGAAGGCGCCGAGGGCGTACGGCTGGGCCTCGTTGAGGCGTGCGGACAGGGGAAGTTTCGCCATGGGGGGACTCCTTCGGCTGGGGACGTGAACCGACGAGGGCCCTAGGCTAGGCAGTCCTAATCGATACTTGCAAGTTCAACATTATGCTGGAACTACGGATTCCGTCAGGGAGTACAGGGCGGACTCCGCGTCCAGGACCCGGTCGGCGGCCCGGCGTGCGTCGGCGTCCCGACGCGCGGCGGAGTCGAGATGTCCGGCGGGGTCGAGGGCGAGCAGCGCCGCGCGCGCCACCGCGTCCGCGTCCGCCAAAGTCACCGAGTCGACGCCGGGCCTGGCGCCGGCCGCCGTCACCCAGTGCACGCCCTCGGTGGGCACGCCGATGGCGAACCGCCTCGGATGCGGGCGTCCCTGACGGTCGACCAGACGGTACGGGCGCGGCGTCACGTCCAGGCCGCCGGTCTCGTAGCCGTCGATGGCGTGCGGGCGGCACTGGCCGGTCTTCAGCAGCCGTCCCAGCAGCTCGTCGCAGGTCCGCCGGAGGTCCGGCTCGGGCAGCCGCGCCTCGATCAGCGTCGTCGCGGTGACCGCGGAGCCCGGCACGTCGGGCGACTCGGCGGTGAACAGCCCGTCCGCCGTCCCGACCTCCAGACGCGGGCCGACCACCTCCAGCACGCCCGCCTCGATCAGGGCCGTCATCTCCTCGATCCGCCGGCGCGGCGGGCCGATGGAGAGGAACGCGTTCAACGGCGTGTACCAGCGGTCGAGATGGTCGCGGCGGGAGGCCCCGGACAGACCGGCGTGGTCCACGATCAGACGCAGCTCGTTGCGCAGGTCGCGCAGCACGTCCAGGGCGGCCTTCTGCGGACCGGCGACGTTCCCCAGGGCCGCCTGGGCGGCGTCCCGGCGCAGATGGCCGAGCAGCCAGGCGCGGTGCTCGGCGGGGGAGTCGAAGGCGCGGCCCGCGTGCGGGCGCGACGTGCGGTCCCAGGACCAGCGGTCCGCCTCCGCGATCCCGAACGCGTCCAGCACGGCCGCCTCCTGCGGGCCGCCGTGCGGCGCGGCGAGGAAGCGTGGCCGAAAATCGCGCACGGCGTCGCCGCCGGCGGAGGCGGCGAGCAGCGCCTCGTAGTGGACGGTCTCCACCTCTTTCGCGACGAGCGGCCATATCTCGCTCAGGAAGTCCGGCGGATCGCCCGCGTCCGCGCGCTCGCGGAAGCCCGCGATCACCTGCGGGGTCAGCACGAGCGGCTCGTGCCGGCCCGAGGCGCCCTTCTCGTTGTCGCCGCGCGCCTGGTACGGCACCCCGCGCCGCGAGCCCGCGTACAGCCGCGGCTCGCGCCCCGAAGGACGGTAGACGAGCTCCCCGGCCTCGGTGCGCGCGAACTCCCCGCCCCGGCCCGTCGTCAGCAGGGCCATGTGGTCGAAGAAGTTGAGGCCGAGCCCCCGCAGCAGCGCCGGCTCCCCGGGCTCGACGGCCGACAGGTCCAGGTCCGCGGGGTTGGCGGGCGCGTAGTAGCGCAGCCGCCGGTGCCTACGGGAGGCGTACGCGGCCAGATGCGCGTGGGACTGGCGGGGCACGACGGGCAGATGCCCCTGTGCGAGGACCACCGCGCAGAGCCCCTTGAGGACGGTCCCGTCGTCGAGCGTGAGCGTCTGACGGGGTGCGCCGGTGAGGTTCAGCCGGTGGGCCGACGGGGCGGCCGGCTCGCGGTCGTCCTCCAGCCGCACGGCCCGCGCCCGGTGCAGCCTGACCGTCACCGTGTCCGGTGCGCCGCACACGGTCTGCAGGAACGTCCACTCCAGATAGCGGCCGTAGCACGCCCGCGTCGGGTAGTCGTCGGGGCCGAGGCCCTCGTCGGTGTGCTCGGCCGCCCACTCGTACAGGCTCGGGCCGGGGCGTATCGGGCCCTCGCAGTCGACGCTGTCGTCCGTGAACGCGGTGACCTGGGAGGCCACCGTGTTCATCAGCAGCTCGGCCGACTGGTCGGTGCGCCAGACGCGGCCCGGGCCCGGCGCGGCCGGATCTATCAGGTGGACGGTCAGCTCGGCTCCCGGCGCCAGCTCGGGCAGGGACGCGCAGAGCCGTTCCAGTACGGAGGCGCCACGGGGGCCCGCTCCCACGACGGCGACGGTGCGGGCGTGGGTGTGGGGGGAAGCGGTGGACAAAACGGTAACTCCCGGGGCATGTAGGGCGCGTGGAAGCGGATCGTCCGGCTCATCATGCCGGGGGCGCGCCCAGAGTCGAACCCCTTGGGGGAAAGGCTCACCCTCCGCCGCGCGGCGCGTCACGGTCCGCAGTCAACTCCCGATCGTCCACGGTCACCAGCCGCGCGCCCGGACTCTGGCGCGATCCTGTCGCCCGCGCCTGGTCCAGCCGGAGGGAGGCCGAACGCCCCCGGAGCGTCAGCGTCATCAGATGGTTGCCGAACCAGGGGCCCCCGGACTTGCGCCAGCTGACCGGCGGCCGCGGCGCCCGGGCGTGCCGGGCGAAGACGCGGCCGAGCCGCCGGCCCGCCCGGCTCCAGCCGAAGCGGAAACCGAGACGTATCGACTTCGGGATGGAGTTGTGCACCGGCGAGCAGGTCAGCTGGAGCACCCGGGCGCGCGGAGGCTCGGCGTCCTCGAGCCACTTGGGCTCCGCGATATAGGCGTGGTGCACGTCCCCCGACAGCACGCACACCGTCGCCGGCGCGTCCTGTCCGCCGCCCACCTGGGCGATCAGCCGCGTCAGCCGGTCGAACGAGGAGGGGAAGGCGGCCCAGTGCTCCAGGTCGGCCGCTCGGCGCAGCTTCTCGCCGAACCGCGCCCACCGCGCGCCGCGCTCGCCGCGGCACATCGCCGCGTTCCACCCCTCGGCGTCGTGGACCAGCGGCGGCAGCAGCCAGGGCAGGGAGGTGCCGATCAGGAGATGGTCGTACGACGCGGGCTCGTCCAGCGCCTCGTCGCGCAGCCACAGCGCCTCCTCCTCGTCGAGCATCGCCCGCTCCTGCTCGTCCAGGACGCGGGCGGCGCGCGTGTCGACCATCAGCAGCCGGGTGCGGCCGAAGTCGCGGCGGTAGCTCCAGCGCACACAGGCCGGGTCGGCGTCCGCCTCGGAGGCGAAGCGTCTGAGCCGGTCGGTGCCGTCGGGCGTCCCCCGCACCGCCGCGTACAGCTCGTCGGTCCGCAGCTCCTCGGGGGAGAGGTTGCCGAGCTGCTGATAGACCCAGTACGACATCAGCCCGCTGAGGATCCGCTCCCGCCACCACGGGGTCTCGCGCATCTCGGCCAGCCAGGCGGCGCTGGTGTTCCAGTCGTCGATCACATCGTGGTCGTCGAAGATCATGCAGCTGGGGACGGTGGAGAGCAGCCAGCGCACCTTGGGCTCGAGCCAGGACTCGTAGTAGAGCCGGGTGTACTCCTCGTAGTCCGCGACCTGCGCGCCCGGGGGCTCGTCCAGATCGCGGCGGGCGGCCAGCCAGCGGCGGGTCGCCTTGGACGTCTCGTCCGCGTACACCTGGTCGCCCAGCAGGATCAGCACGTCCGGGCGGACGGCCGCCGGCTCGGCGGCGAGCTTCGCGGCCAGCGTGTCGAGCGCGTCGGGGCCGACCGGGTCGTGCTCGCCGTAGGGCGCGGCCGCCCAGCGGCAGGAGCCGAAGGAGACGGCGACGCCGCCCGAGGGCACGTCGGGCATGCGGATCACGCTCGGCGGGAGGCTGGACTCGGCGAGCGGCCAGACGCGGTGGCCGTCGAGCAGCACCTCGTACGTCGTGTCCGTGCCGGGCGTCAGGCCGGTCACCAGCACCATCGCATAGTGGTGGCCGTGGATCTGGAAGGTGTGCGCGCTGCCCCGCGCACCGTCCGCGCAGCGGACCTCGGCCGTGCACGGGCGGTCGGCCTCGACCCAGACGGTCGCCCTCGCGCCGGTGTCCCAGTCGACATATCTCAGCAGTGGTCCCAGGCGCAGCCCGGCCATGTGTGCCCTCCTCCGTCGCCCCGTACGGTACGGAACGACGGAGGAGGTCGAACAGGTTCCGGCGCCTTCGGGCGTGAACGTCCGCGAGATTCTCAGCCTTCTGGCCGTCGAGGTCCCGTGATGCCCAGCCCGCGACCGGTCGGCAGTCCGTCGGCAGCCGGTCAGCGGCCCGTCGGCAGCGTGCCCGCGGCCGGTCGGCAGCGTGTCAGCAGCCGTTCAGCACGGACTGGAGCGCGCTCTTCTCGGCCGAGTCGACGGACAGGCCCCAGTGGTGCTTCACCTGCACCCACATCCGGGCGTACGTACAGCGGTAGGCGGTCCGCGACGGCATCCACTCCGCCGGGTCGAGGTCGCCCTTGGCCTGGTTGACGTTGTCGGTGACGGCGATCAGCTGGGGGCGGGTCAGGTCGTTGGCGAACTGCTGGCGCTTGGAGGTGGTCCAGCTGTTCGCGCCGGAGCGCCAGGCCTCGGAGAGGGCCACCACATGGTCGATGTCCACGTCGGCGGCGGCCGTCCAGGTGGCGCCGTCGTACTCGGAGTACCAAGTGCCCTTGACGGCCGCGCAGCTGGAGTCCTGCTGGACGCCGGAGCCGTCGCGCTTGAGTACGACCTCTCGGGTGTTGCACGCGCCCGACTGGGTGCTCCAGTGCGGGAACAGGTCACGGCTGTAGCCGGAGGACGAGCCCTCCGCCTTCACGGTGAGCTGGCCCAGATAGGTGCGGGCGGTGGCGGCGCTGACCGGGGTGGGAGGCGAGGCCTGGGCTGCGGGTGCGGTGGCCAGCAGGCCCGTGGCGGCGATGGCGGAGGCGGCGGCGAGTACGGCTATTCGGCGGCTTTGACGCGCGTAGACACCAGACATGCGAACTCCTTGGATGTGGGGGGATTCGGCCATTGGGGCGTGGCCATGGTGATGGCGCCAGGTTTCCGGCGGGTGGGCGCCAGGTAACAGGGTGACGACATGAGCACGTCAGATCAAGTGTTCTGACGGAGCAACAGCTCCCGCCGGGCGTCGTAGGGTTGGCGTGTGCTGCTGCCGGTCAACATCACGTTCGGGGCCGTACTGGCCGTACTGCTGGCCCTCGCGGCGACCGTGGCCGCCCTCGCCCACCTGGGGCGCTCGCGTGAGATCGCCGTCGCCGGCGTCCGCGCGGCGGTCCAGCTCGCCGCCGTCTCGCTGGTGATCGGCTGGGTCGTGCGGTCCGTCCCGCTGCTGCTCGCCTTCCTGCTGCTGATGTACGCCGTCGCCGTGCGCACCGCGGGCCGGCGCATCACCTCCAACAGCACCTGGTGGTGGGCCGCTCTGCCCATCGCCGCCGGCGTCGCCCCCGTCGTCGCCGCGCTGCTGCTCACCGGGCTCGTGCCGGTGAAGGGCATCGCGCTGATCCCCGTGACCGGCATCCTCATCGGCGGCGCGCTCACCGCGAGCGTGCTCGGCGGGCGGCGGGCGCTGGACGAGCTGGAGCAGCGGCGCGGAGAGGTCGAGGCGGGGATGGCGCTCGGGCTGCTGGAGCGCGACGCGCGGATGGAGGTGGCCCGCACGCCCGCGTCCGACGCGCTGCTGCCCGGCCTCGACCAGACCAGGACCGTGGGCCTGGTCACACTGCCGGGCGCGTTCGTCGGGATGCTGCTGGGCGGCGCGTCGCCCGTGGAGGCGGGGGCGGTGCAGCTGTTCGTGCTGGTGGCGCTGATGGCGGTGCAGGCGGTGGCGGTCGCGACCGTGCTGGAGCTGGTGGCGCGGGGGCGGCTGCGGCGGGAGTGAGCGGGCGCGGGGCGTCGCGTACCCTGATCGGAGCAGAAGGGGAGTAGCTCTTCGCCGGAACGTCGACATACTGCTGGGCCTCGGCCCGGCCGGCGCCCGGAGGCGGCCGCACCGCGGCCCGCCAGCGAGACCTTCGGCAACAGCAGTGCCCATGCATGTCCTGATGGCGCTGCCGTGCCGAAGCGACCCCTGGAGCGCGTCAGGATCTCTCGGCAGGGCCGCGCCCCGACCGATTGAGGAACCTCATTCCATGATCAGCTTCACCGTCATGGCGATCACCTTCGGCGTCGTCTTCCTGGCCGAGCTCCCTGACAAGACCGCGCTCGCGGGCCTGATGCTGGGCGCCCGCTACCGCGCGTCCTACGTCTTCGTGGGCGTCGCCGCCGCCTTCGCCGTCCATGTCGCGCTCGCCATCGCGGCGGGCAGCGTGCTGACGCTGCTGCCGCAGCGGCTCGTGCAGGCGGTGGTGGGCCTGCTCTTCCTCGCGGGCGCGCTGATGCTGCTGCTGAAGAGGGACGACGGCGACGGGGAGAGTGTCAAGGCGCCCGCCGACCAGTCCTTCTGGAAGGTCTCGGGGGCGGGCTTCATGCTGATCCTGGTCGCGGAGTTCGGCGATCTGACCCAGATCATGACGGCCAACCTCGCGGCCCGCTACGACGACCCGTTGTCGGTCGGCCTCGGCGCGGTGCTGGCGCTGTGGGCGGTCGCGGGCATCGGGATCCTGGGCGGCCGGACGCTGATGAAGTACGTGCCGCTGCGGCTGATCACGAAGATCGCCGCGTGTCTGATGCTGGCGCTGGCGGGGTTCAGCCTGTACGAGGCGATCGCCTAGCGGTCGGCTCGTGGCGGTCGGCTAGGGGATGCCGCCTGGCCGGGCAGCGGGGCGGTCGCCCGGCCAGGCGGAGTTCACAGGGGCCTTAGGCGGCGGTGATCCGGAGCTCGATCAGGCCGTTCGGGCCGGCGGCCACCTCGATGGCGGTGAGGTCGTCGACGTGCGCGTCCGGGGCGAGGGCCTTGGCGCGGGGGCCCACGCCCACCACGCGCATGCCGGCCGCCCTGGCCGCGGCGACGCCCGCCTCGGAGTCCTCGAACGCCACGCACTGCTCGGGCGCGAAGCCCAGCTCGGCCGCGCCCTTGAGGAAGCCCTCCGGGTCCGGTTTGCTCGCGCCGACGCACTCGGCGGTGACCTGGACCGGCGGCATCGGGAGCCGGGCGGCGGTCATCCGCGCCCGGGCGAGGGGCGCGTCGGCCGAGGTGACCAGGGCGTGGGGCAGCCCGGAGAGCGCGGCCAGGAAGGCGGGGGCGCCGGCGACGGGCACGACGCCCTCGACGTCGGCGGTCTCCTCGGCGAGCATCACGCGGTTGTCGGCGTAGTTCTGCTCCATCGGGCGGTCGGGGAGGAGCGCCGCCATCGTGGCGTAGCCCTGCCGGCCGTGGACGACCTTGAGCGCCTCCTCGGGGTCCAGCCCGTGCTCGACCGCCCAGCGGCGCCAGCAGCGCTCGACCACGGCGTCCGAGTTGACGATGGTGCCGTCCATGTCGAGCAGGAGGGCGCGGGCGGTCAGTACGACGGACGGAACGGCGGCCTGCATCGGCGTACTCCAGGGCGTGGAGGAAGGGAGCAAGGCGGTTCCGCCCGCCGGTCAGGGAACACGGGCGGAACCACTTTGTTCACCCACGATACAAAAAACGGGCCGCGGATGCCAATCGCTTTTGGCGAAGGGGTGGGTGGGGGGTCGGCGGGACGGCGACCGCGAGCGGGCATACGAACGCCGGCTGCGGTATGGCCGGCAGCCGGCGTGTTCCTGGCGCGTGGCGCGGGGGGTCCTGCGGACGGCGGACGGTGCGCGCCTGCTGGCGTGCGGCGGCCCGCGGACGGCTTGCGCCTTTGCGCGTGCTCGTGTCGCGGCGTCCTGCGGACGGCGTGCCACCTGCCCGCGTGCCGTGTCCTGCGGACGGCGTGCCGCATCCTGCGGACCGTGTGCGCCTTCCGTGTGCCGCGTCCTACGTCTGCGGACCGCGTGCCGCGACCTGCTCTGCTGTTGCGTGTGCCCGCGTTGCCGCGGCCTGCGGACCGCGCTTGTCCGCGTGCCGTGTCCTGCGGACGGCGTTGCCTCGGGCGCCTTTCCGCGTGCTGCGGACCGCGTGCCGCGGGTGCCTTTCCGAGCACGCGGTGCCGCTTCCCGCGTGCTGCGGACTGCGTACGCCGACCCGCGTCCCGGGTCTTGCGGGCTGCGTGCCGTGTGGCGCGTCCTACGGACCGTGTGCGCTATTCCGCGTCCTGCGGGCACCTGTCCGTGAGCCCGCCTTGCCGCGTCTTGCGGACTGCGTGTGCCTTTCAGCGTGCCTGCCCGCCTGCCGCGTCCTGCGCCCTGCCGGACCGTGTATGCGTGCCGCGTGCGCCTGCCCGCGTCCTGCGGACGGCGCGTCTCCGCGCGCCATGTCCTGCGTACCGCGTACGCCGATCCGCTTCCCGCATCTCACGGTCCGCCTGCCCCCGTCCCGCGGCGTGGAGCGTCCCCCCGTCCGCGTCCCGCGGCGTGGCGCGTCCCCCCCACCCGCGCCCCCCGCACGCCCGCCCGGGCCCCGCCTCAGTCCTCCTCCGTCTCCCATTCCAGCTCGCGGCGCGTCTTAGGGCCGTAGACGCCCTCCGGGTCGCCCCTGACGCCGCGGTCCCACTGGTACCAGCGGACCGAGTCCTCGACGCTCTGGCTGTACTGGCCGTCCACCGGACCGCCGTACGCCCAGACCGCCGCCAGGCGCTCCTGGAGCTCGGCCACCTCGGGGCCGCTGTCGCCGCGGCGCAGGGTTCCCGACGGCGGCTTGGCGGTCGGCGGCTGCGAGGTCGTCGCGGTGGGCTGCGGCGTCGTGGGCGGCGGGGTGGTCGGCGTAGGGGCGGGCGCGGACGTGGTCGGGGCCGTGCGCGACGGCGTAGGGGTCGCCGACGGCGTACGGGAGGCGGACTTGGACGCCGACGGGCTGCGCGACGGGCCGGCGGACTTGCTCGGCGACGCCGAGGGCGCGTCCGGCGCGGCGCTCAGGCTCGGCGTGCTCGTCGCCCGGTCCGGCAGGGCCCGCTCGGGCTCGTCGTCCCCGGCGAACAGGCCCCCGGCGAACGCGGCCGTGCCGGTCACCACGACCACCGCGGCGCCCGCGAACAGCCAGGTCAGGGGCCGCCGGCGGCGAGGCGGCTCGCCGCGCTGGAGCGTCACGGGCTCCTCCAGGGAGGCCGGGTCCGCCTGCTGGAGCGGGATCGGGACCGTCGTCAGCGCCGACGGCAGGTCCAGCTCCCGCTCCGAGGGAGCCGACGTCATCGCGGGCAGCACCGGCGGCGCGGGCGGCGGCTCCTGCGACCCCGGCACCTCCTGCGACCCCTGCGCCTCCAACGTCACATAGGGCCGTATCCGCAGCGGGTTGAAGTCCTCCGCCGCCGCCATCTCGGCCCGTCTCTCCGCCTGCACCGCGTCCGCGGCGCGCTCGGCGCAGTCGCAGCCCGCCCCGGCGCCGCCGTCTCTGCCCCGCGGCGTACCGCACTGTGGGCACGCATGTCCGCTCATCGCGGGTCCCCTCCCCTTGGATTGCCAAGGATTATGCAACTGCCCTCCCCGCGACCCAACGGGACCCCGCCTCTTTTCGGCAGGCCAGAACCGGCCAGAGCCACCACGATGGAGTAAGACAGCGCAGCGGCAGCAAGCGCAAAGGGGAGTCGCCCATGGCTCGGGAGGCAGCTGTGGAGGAGGCGAGCCCGGCCCCGGGCGAGGGGCAGAGCAGGCGGACCGTCCTCTTCGCCATCGGGGCCCTGCTGCTCGGGCTGCTGCTCGCCGCACTGGACCAGACCATCGTCGCCACCGCGCTGCCGACCATCGTCAGCGAGCTGGGCGGCATGGATCATCTGTCGTGGGTGGTCACCGCGTATCTGCTGGCCGCGACGGCCGCCACCCCGCTGTGGGGCAAACTCGGCGATCAGTACGGCCGCAAGAAGCTCTTCCAGACCGCCATCGTCATCTTCCTGATCGGCTCCGCGCTCTGCGGCGCCGCCCAGAACATGCCCCAGCTCATCGGCTTCCGCGCGCTCCAGGGCCTGGGCGGCGGCGGACTGATCGTGCTCTCCATGGCGATCGTCGGCGACATCGTCTCGCCGCGCGAACGCGGGAAGTACCAGGGTCTGTTCGGCGCGGTCTTCGGCGCGACCAGCGTCCTCGGCCCGCTCCTCGGCGGCTTCTTCACCGAGCACCTCACCTGGCGCTGGGTCTTCTACGTCAATCTGCCCGTCGGCGTCGTGGCGCTGGTCGTCATCGCCGCCGTCCTGCACATCCCGGTGCGCCGGACCCGCCACACCATCGACTACCTCGGCACCTTCCTCATCGCCTCCGTCGCCACCTGCCTGGTCCTGGTGGCCTCCCTCGGCGGCGCCACCTGGGACTGGGCGTCGGCGCAGATCATCGGCCTGGCCGTGCTCGGCGCGGTGCTCCTGGTCGTCTTCGTGTACGTCGAGCGGGCCGCGGCCGAGCCCGTGCTGCCGCTGAAGCTCTTCCGGATCCGGACCTTCAGCCTGGTCGCGTTCATCAGCTTCGTCGTCGGCTTCGCGATGTTCGGGGCGATGACCTATCTGCCGACGTTCCTCCAGGTCGTGCAGGGTGTGAGCCCGACCATGTCCGGAGTGCACATGCTGCCCATGGTGCTCGGCATGCTGCTCACCTCCACCGGCTCCGGACAGATCGTCAGCCGCACCGGCCGCTGGAAGGTCTTCCCGATCCTCGGCACCGCGGTCACCGCGATCGGCCTGCTCCTGCTGCACCGGATGGAGGCGAACAGCTCCACCTGGGAGACGAGCGCGTACTTCTTCGTCTTCGGCGCGGGACTCGGCCTGGTCATGCAGGTCCTGGTGCTGGTCGCGCAGAACTCCGTCAGCTACGCCGACCTGGGCGTCGCCACCTCCGGCGCGACCTTCTTCCGCTCCATCGGCGCGTCCTTCGGCGTCGCCGTCTTCGGCACGGTCTTCACCAACCAGCTGGAGAACAAGCTCGCCGAGGCCCTCGCCGGACAGCCGACGCCCCCCGACGTAAGCGCGGACCAGCTCGCCGCCGACCCGCGCGCCATCGCCGAACTGCCCTCCACGCTCCAGCCCTCGGCGCTGGACGCCTACGCGACGGCCATCACCGACGTGTTCCTGTACGCGGCGCCGGTCGTGGCCGTCGCCTTCCTCGTGTCCTGGTTCCTGAAGGAGGACAAGCTGCGCGGCTCGGTCACCGCCCCCGACACCAGCCAGACGCTGGCCTCCAACCCGGTCGAGCGCTCCTCGCACGACGAGGTGGCCCGCGCGCTGTCGGTGCTCGGCTCACGGGAGGGCCGGCGGGAGATCTACGAGGAGATCACCGAGAAGGCGGGGTACGACCTGCTGCCCGCGGCCAGCTGGCTGCTGCTGCGCATCCGCCGGCACGGCATGGTGGAGCCCGCCCGGCTCGCCGAGTCCACCGCGGTCCCGGTGCGCGCCGTCCTCGACGCGGCCCGCCAGATCGAGGAGCGGGGCCTGGCCCGCCGCGAGGGCCTGGACCTGCTCCTGACCGACGACGGCCTGGAGACGGCGGTGCGGCTGGCGAAGGCGCGCGAGGAGTCCCTGTCGGAGCTGCTGGGCGACTGGTGGGGCCCGGACCGGCCGACGGACCTGGTGCAGCTGGTGCGGGAGCTGAACGCGGAGCTCTGCGGCTCGGACCACGAGCGGCCGTACAGCCCGCCGCCCCGGCGCGACCACTCGGTCTGATCCTGCCGGAGTACGAGGCGCGACCACTCGGTCCAGGCGGGTCTAGGCGGCCTTCGGCGGCCCGAGCTCCTTGCCGTACCAGATGTCCATGTACGGCCCCGAGCAGTACGCGGGGATCTCGGCGTAGCCGTGCCGGACGTACAGCCTGCGGGCCTCGATCAGATCCAGCCGGGTGTTGAGGACCATGCGCCGGGCGCCGAGCCCGAGCGCGGCCGCCTCCAGGGCGTCGAGCAGCAGCGCGGCGCCCCGCGCGCCGCGGAAGGCGGGCCGTACGAACACGCGGGTGAGCTCGGCGCGTTCGCCGTCCAGCATCAGCACCCCGCCGCAGGCCGCGGGCTCGGCGCCGCGGCGCCCGACGAGGAACTGCCCGGTGGGCGGCACGAGTCGCTCGACGCCGTCGCCCGTGAGCCCCTCGTCGATCTCCTCGCAGGTCGCGGGCCGCTTCCAGTAGCGGCTCGCGACCTCGTCGTAGTAGTCGCGGCGCAGGGCGACCGCGTCGGGGGAGTCGTACGCCTCGGGGGCGATGGTCCAGCCGTTCATGACGACTTCTGTACCTGACCGTCCGGCCCCGGGGCCAACGATTTCCGCGGGGCGCGGGCGGGCGGACTACTCCTTGGGAGCGGCCTGCTGGACGACCTCGAACGACCACAGCGTGGACCCCGAGGCGGCGGGCTTCGGCCGTTCGCCGCCCTCGCCCTCGCCGCTCGCGGCGCCGTGGGAGGCGCGCATGGAGCCCTCCATCCAGGCCTGGAAGGAGGCCTCGTCGCGCCAGCGCGTGTAGACGAGGTACTGGTCGGTGCCCTCGACGGGGCGGAGCAGCTCGAACCACTCGAAGCCGTCGGAGTTCTCCACGGCCCCGGCACGGGAGGCGAACCGCTTCTCGAGGACCTCGCGCTGCTCGGACGGGACGGTGAGGACGTTGATCTTGACGATGCTCATGGCGCCCATCCTCTCGTATGGCGTCGACCGTTTCGCATCGGGCCGGCAGGACTCAGCGAGGTCGGTCTGGGACAACCCCCGGACGGCGAAGGGAGCGATCAGGACGACGGGACTATGCGCAGGCGAGTTCCGAATTCCAGGCGCAAAGGAACGGGGAAAGGGCGAAGTCTGTGGCATCGGTTTCTGCGCCACTCCCGCGATGCGTACATTCGGGTGGTCTGTACGCCCCCACTCCCCGACGATTCGTGGCGTCATATGAGTTGCTCGTTACTTTGGTGAAGATGACGGTGGATCAGCAGTGACGTCGGCGTCGCCCGCAGGTTCTCCGTGCCAGCCGCCTGAGGCCAGTCAAATCCCCACTCCGCATCGCGCTTCACCCACCCCCACATCGACATCGAGCCAAGCAGGGAACTCCAGATGACGTCGACTGCGACACCAAGGTTCTCCGTCTTCACTCCCAGCCACCGACCCCGTTTCCTCGATGAGTGCCTGGCGACCCTGCAGGCCCAGACCTGTCCGGACTGGGAGTGGATCGTCCTGCTGAACAACGGCGCCCGGTGGCGGCCGGAGCGACCCGACGAGCGTGTCCGCGTGGAGATCGCGGACGAGCTCCACGGGGTCGGAGCGGCGAAGCGCAGGGCCTGCGAGCTGGCGCGGGGCGAGATCCTCGTGGAACTCGACCACGACGATCTCCTGGCCAAGGCGTGCCTGGCGGAGCTCGGCAAGGCATTCGACGCGCACCCCGACGTTGTCTTCGTCTACAGCAACACCGCCCAGATCACAGAGGACGGGAAGCGCGACGAGTCCCGCTTCAACGAGAAGCACGGGTGGCACTACGAGGACGTCAGCGTCGACGGCCGCAAGCTCCTGCAAGTCATGTCCATGGCTCCGACCCCGCACAACGTCTCCTACATCTGGTACGCGCCCAACCATGTGCGGGCATTCCGCAAGGAGAGCTACGAGAAGGTCGGCGGGTACGACGCCACCCGCACGGTCCTGGACGACCAGGATCTGATGTGCCGTCTCTTCCAGGCCGGCGACTTCCACCACATCCCCACGTGCCTGTACCTCCAGCGGATCCACAAGGCGAACACACAGCGCGATTCGGAGATCAACGCGCACATCCAGCGGGAGACGGTCGCCCTGTACGACAAGTACATCGAGGCCAACGCCCTCGCCTGGACCCATCGGCATGGTCTGCTCGCACTGGACCTCGGCGCAGCCCACCGGAAGCCGCCCGGCTACCTGGGCGTGGACCAGTATCCGGGGGAGGGCGTGGACATCGTCGCGACGCTGCCCGAGAAGATGGACCTGCCCGACAACTCCGTCGGCCTGATGCGGGCGGTGGACTTCCTCGAGCACGTGCCCGCGAAGGTGCCGCTCATCAACGAGCTGTACCGGCTGCTGGCTCCCGGGGGCATGCTCCTGAGCATGACCCCCAGCTCCGACGGCCGCGGTGCGCACCAGGACCCGACGCACGTCGCCTTCTACAACGAGAACTCCTTCTGGTACTACACGGACAACCAGTACCGCGCGTTCGTGCCGGAAATCGAGGCCCGGTTCCAGAAGTCACGACTGGTCACCTACTTCCCGACCGACTGGCACTCCAAGAACAACATCTCCTACGTGGTGGCGAACCTCATCGCGATGAAGGAAGACACCCCGCGGTGCGGCGGACCGCTGCTGGTCTAGGGATCGACGCACGAGGCGCCCGGCGAGATGGCATTCTCGCCGGGCGCCGCGCCTTACGCGATCCTGGTCGTCCCACCGGGGGGAGGGGTACGAGACCAGGAAGCCCCAGATGAAGCGGACGGCCGTACCGCGCCACCGCTCACACCGGAATTACGGTTCTACGTCGTGGCAGATCGCGAAGGCGGTGAACGTGCCGGCGACGGTGGCTGTGGCGCTGGCCTGCCACCCCGTGGCCGGGCCGGTGCCGGTGAAGACCGGCTGACTGTCGGTGACGTTCACGGTGAGGAGGCCGGTGCTGGACTGGAATCCGCCACCGGTCGCAACGTCGTTGCCGGTGCACAGGGCAGTCGCGGTTACGCCTACGCCTAGGACGAAGTCCTCGCTGTCCTGCGCGACGTAGGTGTCAAGCGCGACCACGCCCTGGGCGCCCTGGGTGCCCTGCGCACCCTGAGTGCCCTGGAAGCCCTGGAAGCCCTGGAAACCTTGGAAGCCCTGGGTGCCCTGCGCGCCGTCGGCACCCTGGGCGCCGTCAGCGCCCTGTGCACCGTCGGCACCCTGGGCTCCGTCAGCGCCCTGCGCGCCGTCGGCACCCTGCGCGCCGTCCGCGCCCTGGGCTCCGTCAGCACCTTGCGCGCCGTCGGCACCCTGGGCTCCGTCAGCGCCCTGCGCGCCGTCCGCGCCCTGTGCACCGTCGGCACCCTGGGCACCGTCCGCGCCCTGCGCGCCGTCGGCACCCTGTGCACCGTCCGCGCCCTGGGCTCCGTCAGCACCTTGCGCGCCGTCGGCACCCTGGGCTCCGTCGGCGCCCTGCGCGCCGTCGGCACCCTGTGCACCGTCCGCGCCCTGGGCTCCGTCGGCGCCCTGCGCGCCGTCCGCACCCTGCGCGCCGTCAGCGCCCTGCGCTCCGTCGGCACCCTGAGCGCCCTGGGGGCCCTGGGGGCCCTGCGGACCCGGCTCGCCGTTCGGTCCGTGGTCGGGACCGGGGCCGTGGTGGTGGTCGGGGCCGGGGCCGTGCTCGTGGCCGTGGTCAAAACCAAAGCCGAAGTCGAGGTCGGCGCTCTGGGCGCCGTTCGGTCCGGGCAGCGCCACGTTGCTGTCGGTGCCAGACCTGTGGATCGCGTCGGCGACGGCCACCGTGCTCGGGACGACATTGAGAGCTATGGCAATGAAGCCAGCAGAAACCATCGTTGCTGATCGCGCGCGGGAGCGTCGGACCGTTTTCCTGCTCACAGAATCCTCCTGGTTGTGGAGTGACCACGCTGGACGCGCTCGATGAAGTGCGCTTCGCAGGCGTGTCATGTCACCCATGGCCATAGGACAGAAACCATTTTTCTGTCTCAGCGATGGAATCCCTACCATTTCGCCCGTGTCGTAAGCGAAGATCACCCGAGCAGGTGCAAAGGGCCGTGAGCGCAGCCGACACCCAGGTGAATAGGATCGGCCGAGACGGTTCATGACTCCCCGTCCGGTTTCCCGAAGCGCCGGGCGGCATTGCAGGCGTTCGGCGTTTGGCGGGCGAGCAGGTCCAGCCTCGGCTCGCTCAGGCTCGAGGTCCTTCCTCGCGAACCGCCTTCCCGGGAAGTCGTCTTCGAGCGACTCCTCGCCCCGCCGGCGCGGGTCCCGGTCGTACCCCGCGCGGGGGCACACCCTCACGCGTTCGTACGCGTCAGGACGTCACCCGCGCCAGCAGGAAGCCGTCGTGGCCCTTCGTGCCCACCGTCTGGACCGCCGTCGCGCTCAGGCGGGGCTCCCTGGCGATCAGTTCGAACATCTCCCTCGTCGCCGTGATCGCCTTCTGCTCGCTCTGCTCGTCCAGGACGGCGCCGCCCCGCACCACGTTGTCGACCATGATCACGCTGCCCGGGCGCGTGAGCTTCAGCGCCCACTCCACATAGCGCGGGTTGTTCTCCTTGTCCGCGTCGATGAAGACCAGGTCGAAGGGGCCCGCGCCCGGCTCGGCGACGAGTTTCGGCAGGGTCTCCAGCGCCGCGCCCGTGCGGATCTCGACGACGCGGTCCAGGCCGGCCCGGGCGATGTTCGCCCGGGCGACCTCCGCGTGGGCGGGGCGGTACTCCAAGGAGATCAGCCTGCCGTCCTTGGGCAGCGCCCTGGCCAGCCAGATCGTGCTGTAGCCGCCCAGCGTGCCGATCTCCAGGACCGTGCGGGCGCCCTGGAGCTGGGCCAGCAGCTGCAGCAGCTTGCCCTGGTTCGGGGCCACCGCGATCGACGGGAGGCCCGCCGCCTCGCTGTCGGCGAGGGCCGAGCTCAGCGCCTGGTCGTCCGGGCACAGCAGGTCGGTGATGTAGCGGTCTACCGCGGTCCACTGCTCCTGAGTCATGAAGCCAACCTATTTCAGCGCGCCGGCGACGGCACCGGTGCGCGCCGCCGCGCCCTGGCCCGTAGGACGAGCGCCGCCGCCAGCGCGGCGGCCGCCCCGCCGACCGTCAGCAGCCACGCCGGCGCTCCCGCCACCGTCAGCAGCTCCTCCTCCCAGATCACCCGCTGGAAGGTCGCGTCCTCGTCGGCCGCCCGCAGCTCGTGGTCCCCGTCGATCCGCCCCGGCTCCGGGAAGCTCTGCTCGAGCGCCGTCAGGAAGGTCGCGCCGCCGCCCGTCAGCGTGCTCAGCCTGCCGTACGACGAGACCTTCCCGGCGTACGTCACCTCGGGCTCGTCCCCGCCGATCGAGCCGCGCGGCTCCATCCGGTGCGGCGCCAGGACGTACAGCTGAAGGTCCTGCGCCACCTTCGCCCGGCGCGACAGCCGCATCGGGTAGATCAGCCGGTCGCTGGCGAAGCTCAGCCGCAGCGGGTCGAGCGTGCCCCGCAGCACCACGCCCGAGCCCTTCTCCTGGGGCGCCAGCCGCACGGCCACGTACTCCCACTTCTGGTCGACGTACGGCTGAAGCTCCTGCGCCAGCCCCGGCGGCAGCTCGAAGCCGTTCTCCTCCAGCCACTCGCGCAGCGCGTCCGGATCCGTCGCCGTCAACCTGGCGACGTCGAAGTCACCGAGCCGCTCCCGGCCGACCACGCCGACCCCCGCCGCGGCGTCCGGGGCGGGCGCGCCCGGCATGGCGCCGTCGGCGGCCGAGTCCGAGTCCGAGCCGAAGGGCCAGTCGTGGGAGCGCGGCCAGAAGTAGCGGCGCTCGCGGTGCACCGGAGCGGTGACCTCGTACAGCTCGTCGAAGACCGCCCGGTCCCCGAGCTCGACCTCCGCCCTGCTGGGCACCGGCATGATCCAGGCCGCCTCGGGCGCGTTCCCGTCCACCGTGAAGCGCATGACGATCTGCTCGGTGCGGCCGTTCCAGGCGACCACGGACGTCTCCTGCCGCACGGCCATCTGGGCCTGCCTGCCCGGCACCATCGCCCCGCAGCCGCATGCGTACGCCGGGCTGATCAACGACCCGAGCTGGAGCGCCACCAGGGCGAGGACGACCGTCAGCACCGAGCGCCTGCGCCCCGTCCGACCGGCCTGACCTGGTATGTGCCGTGGCGTCTGTTCTTGTATGTTCCCCCGCATGCCTCCTGTGACGGCGTCGACGGACCTTGTGGTTCCGTTGCGGCGGATCTTGCTCTTCCGGCGCCGCCGGGGCGAGATAATCGGTCAAGTCAGGGTGACAGTCAGGCGAAGACGGGGTTGCCTGAGTCTTCTTCATGGGGCAGTGCGAGGCTCTATGGACCAGCAACACAGAACGTGGGGAGGCGCGGCGCGACGTGGCGAACGCGGAGCACAGCGTGCGCGGGAGTGCGACGAGCGACTCGAGGACGGCGGCGGCCAGGATCGCCCTCTGGCTCGTCGCGGCCGTACTCGCGGTACGACAGACGGCGGCGGTGCTGCGACAGCCGCCCGGTGAGCGGCTCACCGACCTGGAGACCTGGATCGGCGAGAGGGGCGTCCTGCATGTGGCGGGCTCGCTCTACGACGCCGACAAGTTCACCGGCACCCCCTTCGCAGGCCTCGTCCTCAAGCCCCTCGCACGCTCCGCCGAACAGAGCCTCGGGGTCCCCTGGACCTTCGCCACGCTGCTGCTCGTCGCCGCCCTCGGCCTCGTCGTGGCACGCGCGCTGCCGGGCCCGGTCACGCGCCGCAGCAGGCTGCTGGCCGCCCCGGTCGCCATCAGCCTGCTGATGCTCTCGCTGCCCGTGCGCAACAGCTTCCACCTGGGCCAGACCAGCATCATCCCGGTCCTGCTCGTCCTGCTCGGCGCGCTCGCCGTACGCGGAGAGAGACCGGCCGGCGTGCTCATCGGCGTCGGCGCGGCCCTCCAGCCCACCGTGCTGCTCTTCGCGCCGCTGCTCTGGCTCACCGGCCGCAGGCAGGCCGCCGCGGCCTCCGCGGGGACCTTCGCCGCGCTGTCCGCGCTGGCCTGGGCCGCGCTGCCGAGCGACTCCTGGACGTACTGGGTCCACCACGTCGCCGGCGCCGGGCTCGGCGCGCGCCCCGACAGCCTCGCCAACCAGTCGCTGCACGGCGCGCTGCTCCGCCTCGGCCTGCACGGGCCCCTGGAGATCGCGCTCTTCGTCGTCCTCGCGGCCGCCGTCTGCTTCTTCGGCCTCCGCCGGGCCGTGCGCTACGCCAAGGACGGGCAGCTGCTCCTCGCCGTCGCCGTGACCGGCTGCGTGGCTGTCGCCGTCTCGCCGACCGCCTGGCAGCACCAGCTGCTGTGGGTGCTACTCGCCGTCGTCGGCCGGGTCGGCAGGCGCGCCTCCGACCGCATGCTCTGGCCGGTGCTGATAGTCCTGACGATGACCCTGCCGGGCAAGATGCTGCTGCCGAACATGGCCGCCCTGAACCCGGTGCGCGACAACGTCCTGCTGATCGCGGCGCTGGCGGCCGCGTGCGCGGTGCCGTTCCTGCCGCGCACCTCGGAGTACTTCCGCCGCCCGGTCCCCACCCAGTACGCGCGGCCGCTGCCCGCCCGCTGGGCCCGGGTGCCGCTGCTGCCGTTCTGGCGGCGCGTGCTGAGCCGCCCCAACCTGCTGCTCGAACTCCTGGTGATCCGGGTCGGCTACTCCATCTACTCGCAGATCCGGGCCGCCGCGACCGGCGGCGTCGCCGCCGCCGAGGAGCACGGCCGACAGATCGTCGCCATGGAGCAGGCGCTCGGCATCAATTTCGAGCACTGGGTCAACCAGGCGGTGGTGGAGGCGGGGTGGGCCGAGGCCTTCTTCGACTTCTACTACACCTCGTTCCACTTCGTGGTGCCGCTGGCGATCCTCGGCGTCCTGTACGTACGCCGTCCCGTCGACTACCGCTGGGCCCGCTCCTCGCTCGCCTTCGCCACGCTCCTGGCGCTGTTCGGCTTCTGGCTCTACCCGCTGGCCCCGCCGCGGCTGATGCCCGGCATGGGCTTCGTCGACACCGTGCACGGCCCGCAGGACCTCGCCAACCCGGACTACGGGGCGATGACGGCGGTCACCAACCAGTACGCGGCGATGCCCTCGCTGCACTTCGGCTGGTCGCTCTGGTGCGGGCTGGTGGTGGTGGTCCTCGCGCCGAAGCTGTGGATGAAGCTGCTCGCCCTGCTCCACCCGCTCTTCACGGTCTGCGCGATCGTGGCGACCGCCAACCACTGGGTGCTGGACGCGGTGGGCGGCGCCGCGGTGGTGGGCGCGGGCTTCGGCCTGACGTACCTGCTGGCCGGGCGGCGCCAGCTGCAGGTGCCGAAGGGCGCGCTGCCCCAGACGCGGAAGGACGAGCAGGCGCCGGCCGAGTCCGCTCCGGTCGGGGCGGCCCCGAAGTAGCGCCCGCGGCACGGGGCCTGGCGCCGAGGGGCGCCGGCCGGACGTGCCGTCCGGCCGCGGTCGACGCCCAAGTGTCCTCCGGCCGCGGTCGACGCCCCCAGGAGGCGTCCGGACATGTCGACGCCCCAAGAGGCACGGGTCGTCCCCGCGCCCCCTGGGGTGGATCGTCGCGTTCCGTCAAGGATCCGCCTCCCCGGGCGGATCCGCCACCCGGGGGCCGGAACGCGTCGCGCCGGGCGGCCGTGCCGTGCTGCGGGAGGCAGGGGCTGGGGCGTGGGACGAGGTGGCCCCTGCCTCCCACGACTCGCCGGGTCAGCCCGCCTCCGCGGCGCTGACCTGGAGTTCCTTGATGCCGTTGAGCCAGGCCGAGCGCAGCCGGCGCGGGTCCCCGGCGAGCTTGAGCGAGGGCATCGTGTCGGCGATGGCGTTGAAGATCAGGTTGATCTCCATGACCGCGAGGGACTTGCCGAGGCAGAAGTGCGGGCCTCCGCCGCCGAAGCCGAGGTGCGGGTTGGGGTCGCGTGCGATGTCGAACCGCTCGGGGGCGTCGAAGACCTCGGGGTCGTTGTTGGCGGAGGAGTAGAACAGCCCCACCCGGTCGCCCTTCTTGATCTGCTGCCCGCCCAGCTCCAGATCCTGCGTCGCGGTGCGCTGGAAGGAGACGACGGGCGTGGCCCAGCGCACGATCTCCTCCGCCGCGGTCTCGGGCCGCTCCCGCTTGTAGAGCTCCCACTGGTCGGGGTGGGTGAGGAAGGCGTGCATGCCGTGGCTGATGGCGTTGCGGGTGGTCTCGTTGCCCGCCACGGCCAGCAGGATCACGAAGAAGCCGAACTCGTCGTTGGAGAGGTTGCCCTCGTCCTCGGCGGCGACCAGCTGGCTGACGATGTCCTTGGCGGGACACTCCTTGCGGGCGGCGGCGAGGTTCATCGCGTACGAGACGATCTCCATGGCCGCCTCGGTCCCGATCTCCTCGGTGATCGCGTACTCGGGGTCGTCGTACGCCGCCATCTTGTTGGACCAGTCGAAGATCTTGGCGCGGTCCTCCTGCGGCACCCCGATGAGCTCGGCGATCGCCTGGAGCGGGAGCTCCGCGGCGACGCGGGTGACGAAGTCGAAGCTGCCGTCGTCCGCGGCGCTCGCCAGGGCGGTCTCGACGATCGTGCGGGCGCGGCGGCGCAGCGCCTGCTCCAGGGAGCGGACCGAGCGGGGGGTGAAGCCGCGCTGGACGATCTGGCGGACCCGGGTGTGCTCGGGTGGGTCCATGTTGAGCATGATCAGCCGCTGTGCGTCGATCTGGTCGCGGCTGATCGACTCGTTGAAGCGGATGACCGCGGTATTGGTGTGGGAGGAGAAGAGCTCGGGGTGCGTCGAGACGTGCTTGACGTCGGCGTGCCGGGTGACGACCCAGTACCCCTCGTCCTGGAACCCGGCGATCCCGGGCCGCTGGCCGCACCACCAGACCGGGGCGGTCTGCCGCATCTGGGCGAACTCCGGGTGCGGGACGCGGTCTTGGAGGAGGTCGGGGTCGGTGAAGTCGAACCCTTCGGGCAGGTGGGGGCAGTCCTTCGGCAGCTTCAAGGTCAACTCCAGTTCTGGCGGGGGTCTGTCGACGCGGCGCCGCGACGGCGTGGCGAGCGGGCGGGCGGTCGGCGGGTCGGGGCGTGGCGGCTGGGGCGCGGCGGTGGCTGGGTGGACACGGTCGAGCAATTTGTCTGACGACCCATCAGAATTTGACCGAAAGGTAGTAACGAGTTCTACAAGTAGCAAGGCCTGCGGCGGCGCCTGTTGCTCGCGGAACGCTGGAGCGGGGGCGTGCAAGACCCTTGCGTACCGGGGGTAGCACTCATAAGACTGCGTGGAGAACTAGAACGCGTACTACTTCCGGGATCCGGGGTCGCCCCCGGAGGGACAGAGTCGGCCGCGAGGCGCCGGGACGCCCGGCGGCCGTGCGAGGAGAGGACGAGCTCATGGCCGCGGAACCCGTCATCGTCGAAGCCGTACGCACTCCCATCGGCAAGCGCCAGGGCGCGCTCGCCAACCTCCATCCCGCCTACCTCCTGGGCGAGACCTACCGCGAGCTGCTGGGCCGCACCGGCATCCACGCCGACTGCGTCGAGCAGATCGTCGGCGGCACCGTCACCCACGCCGGCGAGCAGTCCATGAACCCCGCGCGCAACGCCTGGCTCGCGATGGGACTGCCGTACGAGACCGCGGCCACCACCGTGGACTGCCAGTGCGGCTCCTCGCAGCAGGCCAGCCACATGGTCGCCAACATGATCGCCGGCGGCGTCGTCGACGTCGGCATCAGCTGCGGCGTCGAGGCCATGTCGAGGGTACCGCTGGGCAGCGGCTCCAAGCACGGCCCCGGCAAGCCCTTCCCCGACGAGTGGAACGTGGACCTGCCGAACCAGTTCGAGGCCGCCGAGCGCATCGCCCGCAACCGCGGGCTGACCCGCGAGAACGTCGACTCCCTCGGGCTCCTCTCGCAGGAGCGGGCGGCCGCCGCCTGGTCCGAGGAGCGCTTCAAACGCGAGACGTTCGCCGTGCAGGTGCCCACCACCGAGGAGGAGCAGGCCGCGGGTCAGGGCATGTGGCGCCTCGTCGACCGGGACGAGGGGCTGCGCGACACCAGCATGGAGGCGCTGGCCACGCTGAAGCCGGTCATGCCGACCGCCGTGCACACGGCGGGCAACTCCTCGCAGATCTCCGACGGAGCCGCCGCGATCATGTGGGCCTCCAAGCGCATGGCGCGGGCCCTCAAGCTCAAGCCGCGCGCCCGGATCGTCGCCCAGGCGCTGGTCGGCGCGGACCCGCACTTCCACCTCGACGGCCCGATCGACGCGACGCGCGCGGTGCTGGGCAAGGCGGGCATGTCGCTCAGGGACATCGACCTGGTCGAGGTCAACGAGGCGTTCGCGTCGGTGGTGCTGAGCTGGGCGCGGGTCTTCGACCAGGACCTGGAGAAGGTCAATGTGAACGGCGGCGCCATCGCGCTGGGCCACCCGGTGGGCGCGACGGGCGCGCGGCTGATCACCACCGCGCTGCACGAACTGGAGCGCAGAGACAAGGAGTTCGCGCTCATCACGATGTGCGCGGGCGGGGCGCTGGCGACGGGGACGATCATCCAGCGCCTCTGAGGCGGGTGCTGGGGCGAGTCGGCGGGGGTGTCGTCGAGTGCACCCTGTTCCGGGTGCTGCTCGTATGTCCAAGAGGGCGGCGGTTTCCTACCTTCGAGTACATGACCTCACAGACGAGCACCTCGACTCACTCCGGCACGGCCGACTCGGCTCACGGCACCGCGCGTCGGCGGCTCGCGGGCGCGACCGCCGCGGTGGTCGCCCTGGTGACCACGGCGACCACGGCCACCGCTGCGACCGCGACCGCGACCGCGGTCGCGGCGGAGCGGCCGGCCTCGAAGCACGGCGCCTCGCACTCCCAACAGACATACGGGCGGGGCGCGTTAGTGAGCCTCAAGCCCGTCGCCGTGCTCGACCGCGCCCAGGTCGCCCGCTTCGTCTCGCGGGCCGGGATGGACGCCCGGACCGTCGAGCACGGCGTACGGGCCTACCGGCTCGCCTACCGCACCATCACCCCCGAGGGCCGCCCCACGCACGCCACCGGACTGCTCGTGCTGCCCCGCGGCGGCGACCGCCGGCTCGACCTCGTCTCCGACACCCACGGCACCATGGCCCACCGCGCGAACGCCCCCTCGGTCACCACCGGTCCCGGCCGGCTCGCCCCCTATCTGCACGCCTCCGCGGGCCGCGCCGTCGCCGCCCCCGACTACCTCGGCCTCGGCAAGGGCCCCGGCCGGCACCCGTACATGGACACCGCGTCCTCCGTCACCGCCTCCGTCGACATGCTGCGCGCCGCGCGGACGGCGGCCCGGCTGATGGGGCGCCCGCTGACCGGCGACGTGTACGTCACCGGCTTCTCCCAGGGCGCCCAGGTCGCCATGGCGCTCGGCCGGGCCCTGGACGCCGGCGCCGACCGGCGCTTTCGGCTGCGGGCGCTCGCGCCGATCTCGGGGCCGTACGACCTCCAGCACGCCGAGCTGCCCGCGCTCTTCGACGGCCGGGTCAGCCCCGCGAGCGGCGTCTTCTACCTGTCGTACTTCCTCACCGCGCAGAACCGGCTCCGCCCGCTGTACCGGAGTCCGGCGGAGGCCTTCCGCGCGCCGTACGCCTCCCGGGTCGAGCGGCTCTTCGACGGCCGGCACCAGGAGGAGGACATCGCCAAGGCGCTGCCCGGGACCCTGAAGGAGCTGCTCACGCCCGCGTACTACCAGCGGGTCAAGCACCCCCGGGGCGCGCTCCTGGCCGCGCTGCGCGCCCAGGACGGCAACTGCGACTGGAAGCCGAAGTCCCCGGTGCGGCTCTACACCGCGGCCGCGGACACCGACGTGTCGATCTCCAACTCCCGCAGCTGCGCCCGCGATCTGGCCCGCAACGGCACGAAGGCCCCGGTGCTCGACCAGGGCTCGGTCGACCACGTCGGGGCCTTCAAGAGCGCGTCGCCCAAGATCGCGCGTTGGTTCAACGCGCTCGACCGGGACGACGGGCGGGTGCTGTAGGGATCGCCTAGGGCGGGGCGGGGCTGGGCTGGGCTGGGCTGGGGTTGGGCTCAGTACCAGCCCTTGGCCTGCCAGGAGGACCAGGCGCCGCACGGGCTGCCGTAGCGCTCCTCCATGTAGTCCAGGCCCCACTCGATCTGGGTGGCCGGGTTGGTCTGCCAGTCGGAGCCGGCGGAGGCCATCTTGTCGCCCGGCAGCGCCTGGACCAGGCCGTACGCGCCGGAAGACGGGTTCGAGGCCTTCGGGTCCCAGTTGCTCTCGTGCGACACGATCTTGCTGAAGCACTGGAACTGCGCGTCGTCGGCGATCATCTTCTGCGCTACCGCCTTGGCGGAGCCGGACGCGCTCGGCGCGGCGGAGGCCGTGGCCGGGTTCATGCCGACCACCGTGCCGGCGACGCCCAGAACCAGGGCGGAGCCGACGAGAGCGGACTTCGGGCGGGCGATGATGCTGCGGACGAGCGTGCGAGACAAGAGGAGACCTAACGTCGGGGACGGGGCGGCCGCTCACAGGCACGCCGAAGCCACCTGCGGGGGTGGGATTCGGCCGCTGAGTGACGCGATGCGGCCCAGCTGACGGGCTCTGCGGCGCCTTGCGACGAGAACCTTTCTACCGACCCGTCCAGGGCGTCGCAACGACCCTTGTTACTAGTCGAGGTCGCATGTGCCCCGATATGCCCAAGGGGGTTGACGGGGGCGTCTCCGCAGGTCGCACCCGCGAAGGGAGACTTCGGACATAACGCCCATGGCGTACTAATAAGGCTCGTACGGGACTGAGGCCCTGTGGGGCGGCTCACCCGCGAGCACCCCCTGTCAGGACCTGTCAGCGCCCGTCGGGAGTCTCGAATGTGACCTGCGCCTCGAAGGAGGCCCGCCGCGTGGCCCGCCGCAGCGCCTTCAGCAGGGTCGAGCCGACCGTCAGCGTCAGCACCACGGTCAGGACCGCGCGCCCCAGGTCCCAGCCCAGCGAGGTGGCCGTGCAGTAGGCGAGGAAGCGCACCAGGTTCTCGTGGACCGGGTCGCCGGGGTGGAAGGAGACGCCGGAGGAGAGCCCGCCGATGTACGTCCAGCCCTGGAGGTTCATGACCGTCCCGTACGCGAACGCCGCCACCGCCCCGTACAGCGCGAGCATCAGCAGCTCGGCGCGCCCGCGCAGCCGGTCCGGTCCCGGCAGCAGCCCCGCGCCCATGGTGAACCAGCCCATCGCCAGCATCTGGAACGGCATCCAGGGGCCGACGCCCCCGGTCAGCAGGGCGGACGCGAACATCGTGACCGCGCCCAGCACGAAGCCGAAGCCCGGCCCGAGGACCCGGCCGCTCAGCACCATCAGGAAGAACATGGGCTCCAGGCCCGCCGTGCCCGCCCCCAGCGGCCGCAGCGCCGCCCCGACGGCCGCGAGCACCCCCAGCATCGCCACCGCCTTCGCGTCCATCCCCGTGTCGGCGACCGTTGCGACCACGACCGCCACCAGCAGCGGCAGCAGCGCGGCGAAGAGCCAGGGGGCGTCGGCGGAGTGGGCGAGCCCGGAGTCGGCGTCCGCGAGCAGCGGCCAGCCGAAGGCGATCACCCCGATCCCGGAGACCAGCACGAGCGCGGCGACGGAACGGGGGCCCAGGCGCAGCGGGCGCGCGCTCACGGGCTTCGTCGGAGGTCCCTGAGGGGTCACAGGCTTCTCGGGCTTCACAGCGCCTCCCTGACCTGGGAGACGGTCAGCCACTTCTGCGGGGCCAGGATCTTGGCCACCTGCGGCGCGAAGGCGGGGGAGGAGACCACGACCTCGGGGGTCGGGCCGTCCGCGACGATCTCGCCGTCGGCGAGGATCACCACACGGTGCGCCAGCTCAGCGGCGAGCTCCACGTCATGGGTGGCCAGAACGATGGCGTGGCCGTCGGCGGCGAGAGCCTTGAGCACGGAGACGAGCCGGGCCTTGGCCGCGTAGTCCAGTCCGCGCGTCGGCTCGTCGAGCAGCAGCAGCGGCGGCCGTCCCGTGAGGACGATCGCCAGGGCCAGGGCCAGGCGCTGCCCCTCGGAAAGGTCCCGCGGATGCGTCTCGTCCGCCACGCCGGGCAGCAGCTCGCTCACCAGCGCGCGGCAGGCGCCGGACTCCGCGCCCGCGTCCGCGTCGGCGGCTGCGCACTCCACCGCCACCGTGTCCGCGTACAGCAGATCCCGCGGCTCCTGCGGCACCAGCCCGACCTGCCGGATCAGCTCCCGGGGGTCCGTGCGGGCCGGCGCGCGCCCGCCGACCAGGACGCTGCCCGATGACGGCTCGACCATCCCGACGAGCGTGTTGAGGAGGGTGGACTTCCCGGCGCCGTTGCGCCCCATGAGCGCGATGGTCTCGCCGGGGGAGACGGCCAGGTCGACGCGGCGGAGGGCCTCGATCCGCCCGCGCCGGACCGAGAGCGCGGAGACCTCGGCGACGGCGGCGGCCGCGGCGGGCTGGTCCGAGCCCGTCCTGCGGCCGAGGACGCGCCCGAAGGCCTTACGAGCGGCCGCGGGCCCCGGTTCGTCGAGCGCAGGGGAAGGGGCAGGGGCCGGGGCCGGCGAGGCGCCCGCCAGCCGCTCCCGCAGCCCGCCCGCCTTCCGCCGCGCGTCGCGCACCGACAGCGGCAGCGGGTCCCAGCCCGCGAGCCGCCCCAGCCCGACCACCGGCGGATGCACCGGCGAGATCGCCATGATCTCCGCCGGCTCCCCGACGACCGGCGCCTCGCCGGGCCCCGGCAGCAGGACGACCCGGTCCGCGTACTGCACCACCCGCTCCAGGCGGTGCTCCGCCATCAGCACCGTCGTACCGAGGTCGTGGACCAGGCGCTGGAGCACCGCGAGCACCTCTTCCGCCGCCGCCGGGTCCAGCGCGGACGTCGGCTCGTCCAGCACCAGCACCTTGGGATGCGGGGTGAGCACCGAGCCGATCGCGACCCGCTGCTGCTGCCCGCCCGACAGCGTGGCGATCGGCCGGTCCCGCAGCTCGGCCATCCCGAGCAGGTCCAGCGTCTCCTCGACGCGCCGGCGCATCACCTCGGGAGCCAGGCCCAGCGACTCCATCCCGTACGCCAGCTCGTCCTCCACCGTGTCCGTGACGAAGTGGGCGAGCGGGTCCTGGCCCACCGTGCCGACGAGATCGGCGAGTTCGCGCGGCTTGTGGGTACGCGTGTCGCGGCCGTCCACGGTGACGCGGCCGCGCAGCGTGCCGCCGGTGAAGTGCGGGACGAGCCCGGACACGGCGTTCAGCAGCGTCGACTTGCCGACCCCGGACGGGCCGACGAGAACCGTCAGCTCGCCCTCGGGGACGGTCAGATCGACGCCGTCGAGCGCGGGCGCCGGGGCGTCGCCGTAGGTCACCGAGACGTTCTCGAAGCGGATCACGAGGTCGACTCCTTGGGTACGGGCGCCACGAACGCGGGCAGCAGGCCGATCAGAATGCCCGCCGCCGGCCACAGCGGCAGCGTCGGCGCGGTCGGCGGTACGACGCCGGGGTGCAGGGCCTCGGGGTCGGCGACGCCCGCGCGGATCATCAGCACCGCGACCGCCGCGCCGGACCCGGCCACCAGCCAGGCGCGCGGTCCCCACCGGTCGGGGCGGTAGCGGGTGCGCACCGACCGCCGGCCGCCGAGCCGCAGCCCGGCCGTCGCGGCGAGCAGCCCGGCGCCCAGCAGCGGCAGCCCGTAGGACGCGCCGTCCGCGGCGAGCAGTCCGTACGACCCGGCGCACACGCCGAGGAGACCGCCGAGGGTGAGCGCGGCGGTGGTGCGGCGCACGGCGCGCGGGACGTCGGCGGTGCGGCCGTAGCCGCGGGCGTCCATCGACGCGGCGACGGCCACGGACCGCTCCAGCGCGCCCTCCAGGACGGGCAGCCCGATCTGGACGATCGCCCGGACGCCGCCGGTGGGGCGCCCGCGCAGACGGCGGGCGGTGCGCAGGCGTACGACGTCGGCGACCATGTTCGGCGCGAACGTCATCGCCACGACGACGGCGACGCCCACCTCGTACAGCGCGGCCGGCAGGGACTTGAGCAGCCGGGCCGGGTTGGCGAGCGCGTTGGCCGCGCCCACGCAGATGAGGAGGGCGGCGAGCTTCATCCCGTCGTACAGCGCGAAGAGCAGCTGCTCCCCGGAGACCCGCCCCCCGATCCGCACCCCGCGCGCCCAGTCGGGCAGCGGGACCTCGGGGAGGGCGAACAGGACGTGCGTGCCGGGGATGGGGGAGCCGAGCACGACGGAGAAGAGGACGCGGATGCCGATGACGACGAGCCCGAGCTTGACGAACGCTCCGTAGGACCGAGCCCACGGCGCGTCGGTGCGGCGCGCGGCGACGACGTACCCCGCGACGCCGACGAGCATCCCGAGGAGCAGCGGATTGGTGGTCCGAGAGGAGGCCGCGGCAAGCCCGAGGGCCCACAGCCACCAGGCCCCGGCATGCAACGCATTGCTCCGACTGGCAACGGGCGCGCGGAGGGGGGCGAGGAAGCGGGATAGGGGGGTGGTGGGGGTGGGGTTGTGGGGTGGGGTGATGGGGGTGCGGGTGTCTCGGGCTTGGCTGGCCTTGCGGTGTGCGTCGCCGGTGGTGCGGCCGTCCCGGCCCCGGTCGCCCGAGGCCGGGGTGTCGCTGGTCGCGGCCAGGCTGTCGCCGGTCGCGTGGCCGTCTTGGCCCCGGTCGCCCGAGGCGCCCCCGCCCCCGGCCAGGCCGTCGCCGGTCGTGCGGTCGTCCCGGCCCCGCCCGTACGCCGCCGGGGTGTCGCTGGTTGCGGCCTGGCAGCCGCCGGTCGTGCCCCGGGCCTGGTCGCCCAAGGCGGGGGTGTCGCCGGTCGCGGCCGGCTTGTCTCCGGTCGTGCCCGGGGCCTGGCTGGCCTTGTGGGGCGTGTCGCCGGTGGTGCGGCCGTCCCGGCCCCGGTCGCCCGAGGCTGAGGCGCCCCCGCCCCCGGCCAGCCTGTCGCCGGTCATGCGGCCGTCCCGGCCCCGGCCGTCCGCCGCCGCCGCGTCGTCGCCCCGGGACGGGGGCTGGTCGTCCGGCGGGTGGGCCGCAGGGCCGTTGGGCATGCCGGTCATCCCCGGCGGCGGCGCGACTGCCATACGGCCGCCGCCGCCAGTGCCAGGACCGCTCCGATGCCCGCGACGACGCCCAACGACGGGCCGCCGTCGTCGCCGTCGGCCGCGTCGGTCGTCTTCGTGGCCGAGGGCTCGTCCGCCGGCTTCTTCTCGCCCGAGACCTGTTCGCCGCAGCCCGACTTCGGGTAGCCCGAGATCGCGCACAGCAGCGCCCCGCTGTTGTAGCGCAGCGGCTTCGCCACCGCCGCCAGCGCCTCCGCGCTCGTCGCGTCCTCGTCCACCTGCGCGCAGCGCGAGAGCTGCGCCGGCGGAGTCTCGCCCTCGGGCGCGTCCGCGGCCGTGCCCGGGTCGACCACCACGCCGATCCGCTTCGTGCCGTCCTTCGCCGGGGTCCCGCCGCAGATCGCCTCGAAGTCGGGGGCCGTGCGCGGTCGCGCCGCGTCCCCGCTGTCCTCGCTCACCGAGAAGCGGTAGCCGTTGACCGAGCCGTCGGCCGGACGGGCGGTCGCCGGGCCCTCGGTGGCGTACGTCCACGCGTCGCCGCTGGACTGCCAGAACGACCAGTAGCGGTAGCCCGCCGCCTGCGCCGGTCCCGCGCCCAGCACGGTCAGCGCCACGCCGAGCGCGAGGACCAGCGCGGTCAGTCGCCCGCGCATCACTTCTGCTGGTTCTTCTTGCGGCCGCTGAACAGGAATCCCGCGCCGACGCTCGCCGCGAAGAACGCGCCGACGATCCACCACACGCCGGCCCCCGAGCCCGAGTCCTCGTCGGAGGAGTCCTTCTCCGCGGGCTTGTCCTTCGTCGGGTCGGGCGTCGACTCCGGCGCCGGGCCGGTCGCGTTCAGCCCCACCACCAGGTCGGCGCCGCCGAAGCTGCGCGGGTCCGCGCCCGCCGCGTGCGCGGCGAGGATCAGCTGCGCGTACGCGGCCGGTCCCTGCTCCTTCGCCCACGCCTGCGAGTGCTTCTGCAGCCACGCGAGCGGCTTCTTCGCCTGGTCCGGCAGCCCCTGCGCGGACAGCGCGACCACGGCGTCGGCCGTGTTCCCGTAGTCCGGCTTCTCGGTCGGGTCCTCGGCGCCCGGCATCGGAGGCGTCACCAGGTGCCCGGTCTTGGCGAGCGCCGTCGCCAGGTAGGCCGCGCCGTTGTGCGCGGCGCCCTCGATCGTCGTGGCCTTCTCGCAGGCCGTCCCCTTCGGGTCGGCCGCGCCGGCGGTCACGACCAATCCCTTGCCGTGCGCGCCGAGCACCGCGGCGGCGGTGGAGTCGGCGACGATGCCGGGCACCTTCTCCTGGAACACGAAAACCCCGCCGTCCTTGCCGCCGCACGGCTTGGCGAAGGTCAGCAGCGAGTCGTACGGCGTCTTGCCGCCCTTCGACTTCAGCTCGCCGGGCTTCTCGCCCGCCGCGGCGAGCGCGCCGATCACGATCGAGGTGGAGTTGGCGTCGCTGGCCCCGCCGGGGTTGTAGCCCCAGCCGCCGTCCTCGTTCTGCACGGACTTCAGCCAGGCGACCGTCTTGTCCACCGCGGCGTCCTGCCCGCCGAGCGCGGCGAGCGCCTGCACGGCCGCGGCGGAGGCGTTGGAGTCCAGCGACACCTTGGCGTCGCACGCCTTCGTCGCGTCGGCGCGGTACGACGAGAAGCCGCCGCCGTCGCACTGCTGGGCCTTCAGCCAGTCCACGGCCTTCGCGGCCGGCTTGACGCCCGCCGTGTCCTGGGCGAGCAGCGCCAGCGACTGCCGCCAGACGCCGTCGTACGTCGGGTCGCCCGTGCCGTACAGGCCGGACGGCAGGGCCGCCTTCGGCGGGGGCGTCGGGGACGGGGCCGCGATCGCGCTCGGCGCGGCGGCCGAGGCGATGGCCATGCCGAGCACGGCGGAGGCGGTGAGCGCTACGGCGCTGCGGCGAACGGTGGTCATGGCGGCTGGTGCCCTCTCCTGCGGGATCCGGGCACAGGCGCGCAGGGGCAGCCAGAGCTCCGGCTCCGTATACCTCGACGGTGCCGGCCGCCGGCGGACTGCCGGCGGCGCGAGCCGGTCACGACCGCGTACGGGGCATTCCGACTCGCCGCCGGGGACGGCGGCTCACGGTTGCGGGGTCAGTGCCGGATTCGCACCGGCTTCCCCCCGTACGGGCATGATGACGACTCGCACACTCTACCGGCCGGTCACTTGCGCGATATCGGGCCGGTCGGCCCAGGCGGCAGACCCCCGCGAGGAGCACTGCGGTCGCCCATGGCCCGCTGGGCGCTGCGCCGCGACGGCGCCCTCTCGCCCACGGTCCGCTGCCGCTGCGCCGCGAACGGCCCCGCCCCGCCTCCCCGACGAGGGGGTCCCTCGGCCACGCGGCAGCCCCCCCCGCGAGGAGCGCCGCGAGCGCCCACGGTCCGCTGGGGCGCTGGGCCGCGACGGTGCCTCGCGCACGCAGCCGCGGCTGCGTCTCCTCGCCCACGGTCTGCTGCCGCTGCGACGCCAACGGCCCCGGCCCGCGCCTCCCCGCGCATGACTCCGGCCCGTGCCCCCGTGCGCACGGCCCTGGCCCGCGCTTCCGCGACGACGGCCCCCGCCTATGCCTCTCCCGACGGCGACCCGCGCCCACGCCGCCGGGTCGGCGGCCCCGGACCCCGCCTCCCCGACGAGGAGGACCTCCGCTCACGCCTCCCGACGAGGAAGCCCCCCGCCCCCGCCCACGCTGCCGCGGCGACGCCCCCGCCCACCCCCCCCGACACCCCCTACCCCGCCGCGATGTACGTCGTCGGAATGCTCCCCGTCCGCACCTCCGCCCGGCCCAGCTTCACCAGTCGTCGCAGATGCGCCTCCGCCTCCGAGACCGCGATGTTCCGCGAACCGTACGGAATCTGCTCCCAGGGCCTGTTCCACTCCATCCGCTCCGCCGCCTGCCATGCCGTGAGCGGCTCGGCCAGCAGAGTCAGCAGGTCCGCGAGGCGCTCCTCGTGGTGGGCGAGCAGCTCGCGCACCCGGCCCGCCGCGTCCGTGAACGCGTGCTGGTGCGCCGGGAGCACCTCGGCGGGGGCGAGCCGGCCGATGCGCTCCAGCGAGTCGAGGTAGTCGCCGAGCGGGTCGGCGACCGTGGCGTCGTCGGGGTCCTCGTAGAGCCCGATGTGCGGGGTGATCTCGGGCAGCAGATGGTCGCCGGAGAAGAGGCGGCCGTTGCCGGGCCGGTTCGCCGGGTGGTCCTCCTCCAGATGGAGGCAGACGTGGCCGGGCGTGTGGCCGGGCGTCCAGATGGCGCGCAGCCTGCGGCCCGCGAGGTCGAGGAGCTCGCCGGGGACTATCTCCCGGTCGGGCAGGGCGGCCCGCAGTCCGGGCAGCGTGCGCATACGGCCCGAGGCGCGGGCGGCGCGCAGCGGCGCGGTGTGCTCGTCGGGCGCGCCCGCGCGCGTGAGCTTGTCCGCCAGGTACGCGAGCCAGAGGCCGGGCTCGGCCTCGCGGGTACGGCGTACGACCGCGGTGTCGGCGGCGTGCATCGCGATCCACGCCCCGGACGCCTCGCGGACCTGGCCGGACAGGCCGTGGTGGTCGGGGTGGTGGTGGGTGACGACCACGCCGTGGACGTCGCCGATCGCCGTGCCGAGCGCGCCGAGACCGGCGACGAGCGTGTCCCAGGAGGCCGGGTCGTCCCAGCCGGCGTCGACGAGGACGGGGCCGCGATCGGTGTCGACGAGATGGACCAGCGTGTGACCGAGGGGGTTGTCCGGGATGGGGACCTCGATGGACCAGACGCCTCCGCCGTGCTCGGTCACCTGGGGCATGGCGCTCTCATCTCTCTTCGGCGACAAGGCCATTGCTCACTATAACTAGAACTGATATCAGTTCTGAAACAGTGTCAGAAACAGTCCGGCCCGCACCGCGCCCGCAGGAGGCAGCAGCCATGACGGAGCTTGTGGAACACGGAAAGCTGTTCATCGGCGGGGAGTTGGCCGATCCGCTGGGCGACGCGACGATCGAGGTCGTCTCGCCGCACACCGAGCAGGTCATCGGCCGCGTCCCGCACGCCTCCCGCGCGGACGTCGACCGGGCGGTCGCCGCCGCCCGCAAGGCCTTCGACGAGGGCCCCTGGCCCCGAATGACGCTGGACGAGCGGATCGCGGTCGTCAGCCGGATCAAGGACGCGATAGCCGTACGGCACGAGGAGATCGCGCGCTCCATCAGCTCCCAGAACGGCTCTCCGTACTCCTGGAGCGTCCTCGCCCAGGCACTCGGCGCGATGATGGTCTGGGACGCGGCGATCACGGTCGCCCGCGGCTGCGCCCACGAGGAGCGGCGCTCGGGGGTGCTGGGGCCGATCCTCGTACGCCGTGAGCCCGTCGGCGTCGTCGCGGCCGTCGTGCCGTGGAACGTCCCTCAGTTCACCGCCGCCGCCAAGCTCGGCCCCGCGCTGCTGGCCGGCTGCACCGCCGTACTCAAGCCGTCGCCCGAGACGCCGCTGGACTCCTACATCCTCGGCGAGATCGCCCGGGAGGCCGGCCTGCCCGAGGGCGTTCTGTCGATCCTCCCGGCGGACCGCGAGGTCAGCGAGTACCTCGTCGGGCACCCGGGCGTCGACAAGGTCTCCTTCACCGGGTCCGTCGCCGCGGGCAAGCGGGTCATGGAGGTCGCCTCGCGCAACCTCTCCCGCCTCACGCTGGAGCTCGGCGGGAAGTCCGCCGCCGTGATCCTGCCGGACGCCGACCTGGAGTCGGCGGTCGCCGGGATCGTCCCCGCCGCGTGGATGAACAACGGCCAGGCGTGTGTGGCCCAGACCCGCATCCTCGCGCCGCGCGGCCGGTACGACGAGATCGCCGAGGCCTTCGCCGCCGCGGCCGGCGCGCTGGTCGTCGGCGACCCGCTGGACGCGGCCACCCAGGTCGGCCCGCTGGTGGCCAGGCGTCAGCAGCAGCGCTCCCTCGACTACATCCGGATCGGCCAGGAGGAGGGGGCGAAGATCCTCGCCGGAGGCGGCCGCCCGTCCGGCCTGGAGCGCGGCTGGTACGTCGAGCCGACCCTCTTCGGCGGGGTCGACAACTCCATGCGCGTCGCCCGCGAGGAGATCTTCGGGCCCGTCATCTGTCTGCTGCCGTACGCGGACGAGGACGAGGCGGTCGCGATCGCGAACGACTCCGACTACGGACTCAGCGGCAGTGTCTGGACCTTGGACGTCGAGCGCGGAATCGACTTCGCACGGCGTGTCAGGACGGGCACGTACAACGTCAACACCTTCAGCCTCGATATGCTCGGGCCGTTCGGCGGGTACAAGAACTCGGGCATGGGACGGGAGTTCGGGCCCGAGGGATACGACGCGTATCTGGAGCACAAGATGATCCACCTTCCGGCCGGATACGGGGACAGCTGATGGGCGACCGCTGGCACGTCGAAGTGGACCGGAGCGTGTGCATCGGCTCCGGAATGTGCGTGGGCCATGCCCCGGACGGCTTCCGGCTGGACTCGGCCCGTCAGTCGCACCCCCAGGACGCCGACCTCGACGCCAGCGAGGAGATCCTCGCGGCGGCCGAGAACTGCCCGGTCGAGGCGATCGCCATCACCCTGGTGGCGGGCGGGGAGCCGGTGTTCCCGCCCGAGGAGTAGCCGCTGCGAACGATCATGCGAGACTTCTCGCCGGACTGCGCGGGCACGAGGCCCGCGCGCCGGTCGACTGAGGAGTTCAGTGCGCAGGGTGAGGTGGGCGGCCGCGGCCGCCGGGGTGGTTGTGCTGGCGGCGGGTTGCGGCAGCGAAGGCGACGCGAAGGGCGACCAGGGCAAGGACTCGCCCGCGGCCTCAGCGTCCTCTGCGTCTCAGCCGGCCCAGGAGCAGGGCCCGTTGAACGGCGACGCCGTGGACAAGGAGATCGCCGCCGCGGCGAGCACCGCGGGCCTGACCGCGCGCAAGTCCGAGAAGGGCAAGGGCGCGCTGGCGGACTGCATGGTCGTCTGGCAGAGCGACGGCAAGGGTGCGGCCGACCCCGAGAAGGGCTACGGCGCCATGGTCGCCGAGCTGGAGAAGGCGGGCTGGACCGAGTCCAGCGCCCACAAGGAGAAGCAGTCGACCGTCAAGGGGCTCAAGAAGAGCGGCTGGCGGCTGCAGGCGAGCTACCACAACATGAGCTCGTCCTTCGTCATGATCTCCTTCGCCGCCACCTCCGAGAGCGCGGAGTGCGCGAAGGCGTTCGCGGCGGACCTGGCGAAGAACAAGAAGTCGTAGCGCTCGCGCGCGCGGCCGTGTCCGGGAAGGCCCAGGCCCCGTCCGGGAAGGCCCAGGCCCCTGAGCGCACGGCCGCGCCGGCCCGGTCGGCGCCGCTGGTGCCGGCGCCGGTGGTGGTGCCCGTGGTGCTGCTGGTGGTGCCGGCGGCCTCGCGGGCCCGGTCGCGGCTAGGCGCGGGCGCGTCTCTTCGCGGGCGCCGCGGGGTCGGGTGCCGGCGCCTCGGTGGTCAGATCGATCAGCCGGCACACCGTCTCGATGTCGATCTTCACCTGGGCGATCGAGGCGCGCCCCGACAGCCAGGTGATCAGCGCCGAGTGCCAGGTGTGCTCGATGACGCGGACCGCGGAGAGCTGCTCGGGCGTCGGGTCCTCCAGACCCATCGCGTCGAGGATGATCGCCGTCGTCTGCCGCGAGACCGTGTCCACCTCGGGACTGACGCTGCGGTCCGCGAAGGTCAGCGCCCGCACCATGGCGTCGGCGAGCTGCGGCTCGCGCTGGAGCGCCCGGAAGGCCCGCATCAGCGTCTCGGCCACCCGCTCGGCGGCGCTGTCCCCGCCCGGCGGGCGTTTGCGCAGCGTCGTGTGCATGTGCTGGAGCTGGTCCTGCATGGTGGCCACGAGCAGATGGACCTTGGACGGGAAGTAGCGGTAGAGCGTGCCGAGCGCGACGCTCGAGGACTCGGCGACCTCGCGCATCTGCACCGCGTCGAAGCCGCCCCGGCTGGCCAGCTGCGCGCTGGCGTGCAGGATCCGACGGCGGCGCGCCTCCTGGCGCTCTGTCAGGGGCGGCGACGCCGGGGCCGGCGACTTGGCTTCCGCTCTCATATGTCCCGTTCCATCGGCGAGTCCGGACCGCCCAGCATCGCAGGGCCCGTGTCGTGGCGCGAATCACCTGATCCGGCCCTCACAGCTGCACTACCTGCCGGTAGATTCGAAGCTCCGTGAACCATCAAGTCTGAAACTTGTTCTAGATTAGCGCGAGCAGCTACGCTCCGGCGAAACGCAGTGATGAAGGGGGCCGTGAGTGACCGCTGAGGCCATAGAGGCCAGGCCCCGCGGGGGCGCGTCCGCGAGCGGCGACGACCCGCTGCGCATCGCCCTCCTCACGTACAAAGGGAACCCGTTCTGCGGCGGCCAGGGCGTCTACGTACGGCATCTGTCGCGTGAGCTCGCCCGCCTCGGGCACACCGTCGAGGTGATCGGCGCCCAGCCCTATCCCGTGCTCGACGAGGGCGTCGTGCTGACCGAGCTGCCCAGCCTGGACCTGTACCGCAGCCCGGACCCCTTCCGCACGCCCCGACGCGACGAGTACCGCGACTGGATAGACGCCCTCGAGGTCGCCACCATGTGGACCGGCGGCTTCCCCGAGCCGCTGACCTTCTCGCTGCGCGCCCGCCGTCATCTGCGCGCCCGCCGCGGCGCGTTCGACGTCGTCCACGACAACCAGACGCTCGGCTACGGACTCCTCGGCGGCCTCGGCGCGCCCCTGGTCACCACCATCCACCACCCCATCACCGTCGACCGGCAGCTGGACCTGGCCGCCGCGCAAGACTGGAAGCGCCGCGCCTCCGTGCGCCGCTGGTACGGCTTCACCCGTATGCAGAAGCGCGTCGCGCGCCGGCTGCCGTCCGTGCTCACCGTCTCCGGCTCCTCGCAGCAGGAGATCGTCGACCATCTCGGCGTCCGCGCGGACCGCGTCCACGTCGTGCACATCGGCGCCGACACCGACCTGTTCTCGCCGGACCCGGCGATCCCCGAGGTCCCCGGCCGGATCGTCACCACCTCCAGCGCGGACGTCCCGCTCAAGGGCCTGGTCCACCTCGTCGAGGCGCTGGCCAAGGTCCGTACGGAGAACCCCGAGGCCCACCTCGTCGTCGTCGGCAAGCGCGCCGAGGACGGGCCGGTCGCGCAGCTCATCGAGCGGTACGGCCTGAACGACGCCGTCGAGTTCGTCAAGGGCATCACCGACGCCGAGCTCGTCGACCTGGTGCGCGGCGCGCAGATCGCCTGCGTCCCCTCGCTGTACGAGGGCTTCTCGCTGCCCGCCGCCGAGGCGATGGCCACCGGCACCCCGCTGGTCGCCACCACCGGCGGCGCGATCCCCGAGGTCGCGGGCCCGGACGGGGAGACCTGTCTGGCCGTGCCGCCGGGCGACGCCGGGGCGCTCGCCGCCGCGCTCGGCCGGCTTCTCGCCGACCCCGCGCTGCGCACGCGGCTCGGCGCGGCGGGCCGGGAGCGGGTGCTGGCCCGCTTCACCTGGCGACAGGCGGCCATCGGCACCGCCGAGCACTACCGCGCGGCGATCGAGGCGTCGTCGCGCGCCACGTCCGTACGCACCCCTTGAACCGCGCGGCCCCCGCCGCACGGACCCGGCGGCGCCCCGCTCGCCCAGAACCGCCCGCCGCACCTCCCCTCACCCCCTGACCGTCCAGGAAGGCAGACCCCCGTGCTGACCGTCGACTTCACCCGCTTCCCGCTCGCCCCCGGCGATCGCGTGCTCGACCTGGGCTGCGGCGCAGGCCGGCACGCGTTCGAGTGCTACCGGCGCGGCGCCCAGGTCGTGGCCCTCGACCAGAACGGTGAGGAGATCCGCGAGGTCGCCAAGTGGTTCGCCGCGATGAAGGAGGCGGGGGAGGCCCCCGAGGGGGCGAGCGCCACCGCCATGGAGGGCGACGCGCTCAACCTCCCCTTCCCCGACGAGTCCTTCGACGTCGTGATCATCTCCGAGGTCATGGAGCACATCCCGGACGACAAGGGAGTGCTCGCCGAGATGGTGCGGGTCCTCAGGCCGGGCGGCCGGATCGCCGTCACCGTCCCGCGGTACGGCCCCGAGAAGATCTGCTGGGCGCTCAGCGACGCCTACCACGAGGTCGAGGGCGGCCACATCCGCATCTACAAGGCCGACGAGCTGCTCGGCAGAATGCGGGAAGCCGGCCTCAAGCCGTACGGCACCCACCATGCGCACGCCCTGCACAGCCCTTACTGGTGGCTCAAGTGCGCGTTCGGAGTCGACAACGACAAGGCACTGCCGGTACGGGCGTACCACAAGCTGCTGGTCTGGGACATCATGAAGAAGCCGCTGCTCACCCGGCTCGCCGAGCAGGCGCTCAACCCGGTCGTCGGCAAGAGCTTCGTGGCGTACGCGACCAAGCCGCACACCCCCTCGCTGGGCGAGGAGCGGTCCGAGTCCGCGGCGGCGGTCAAGTGACCCTGTCCAGGCGCGGCCAGGGCCGTACCGAGCACCTCGTCCTGCCCGGGGTCCTGACCGCCGAGCAGGCCGCCGCGACCGTCGCCGGAATCCTCGCCGCGCAGCGCGAGGACGGCGCGATCCCGTGGTTCCGCGGCCACCACCTCGACCCGTGGGACCACACCGAGGCCGCGATGGCGCTCGACGCGGCCGGCGAGCACGAGGCGGCGGCCCGTGCGTACGACTGGCTGCTGCGGCACCAGAACGGCGACGGGTCCTGGTACGCCGCCTACCACGACGGCGAGGCGGACCGGCCCACCGACCGCGGGCGGGAGTCCAACTTCTGCGCGTACATCGCCGTCGGCGTCTGGCACCACTACCTCGCCACCGGCGACGACGCCTTCCTCGACCGGTCGTGGCCCGCGGTCTACGCGGCGATCGAGTTCGTGCTGGGGCTCCAGCAGCCCGGCGGCCAGATCGGCTGGAAGCGCGAGCCGGACGGCACACCGGTCGACGACGCGCTGCTGACCGGGAGCTCCTCGATCCACCAGGCGCTGCGCTGCGCCCTGGCGATCGCGGAGGAACGCGAGGAGCCGCAGCCCGACTGGGAGCTCGCGGCGGGCGCGCTCGCCCACGCGATCCGCAGGCACCCCGAGCGCTTCCTGGACAAGAACCACTACTCCATGGACTGGTACTACCCCATCCTCGGCGGCGCGCTGACGGGCGTGGAGGCCAAGTCCCGCATAGAGGACCGCTGGGACGACTTCGTCGTGCCCGGCCTCGGCGTACGGTGCGTGCTGCCCAACCCGTGGGTGACGGGCGGCGAGAGCTGCGAACTGGCCCTGGCGCTCTGGGCGATGGGCGAGTCCGACCGCGCGCTGGAGATCCTCCAGTCCATCCAGCACCTGCGCGCCGAGGACGGCCTGTACTGGACGGGGTACGTCTTCGAGGGCAACCGCGCGTTCTGGCCGGAGGAGCTGACCACCTGGACGGCGGGCTCCCTCCTCCTGGCCGTCGCGGCCCTCGGCGGCGACGAGGCGACGGTGGCGGTCTTCGGCGGGGAACGCCTGCCGAGGGGGATGACGGGGGAGTGCTGCGGCTGACCCCCCGCGGCCGGTGTCCTCAATCGCCGGACGGGCTGGATTTTCGGCCCCGCCGGTGTTCGAGGGGGAGGCCATTTCAGCCTCGCCGGCGCTTGAGGCGCGGGGTTCGGGGCGGAGCCCCGAGGGGGGCGGCGATCGGGGCTGTGCCTCGTGCCGGGGTGCCGGGGACGCCCCGCGGGCCTGTCCTCAATCGCCGGACGGGCTGGACTTTCAGCCCCGCCGGCGATTGAGGCGCGGGGCGGAGCCCCGAGGGGCGGTGGCGCCTAGTGCCTCCTCAGGCGTCCCGCCACCGCGTGCCCCACGAAGAGGTACACGACCGCCGCCAGCCCGTACCCCGCCACCACCCGCGCCCACGCCGCGTCGAACGTGAACAGGTCGTAGGACCAGCCCGCCAGCCAGCGTGCCGTGTCCTGGACGAAGCCCACCAGGTCGTTGGCCCGGTTGGCGTCCAGCAGGTACATCAGGATCCAGAGGCCGATGACGACGGCCATGACGTCCGCGACGATGACGATGACCGTCGCGGCCTGATTCGTTCCATTGCGATGACGAGTAGCCATAGCCATCGGGTTGCCGGTTGTGAGCGTGTGAAACATGTGAGCATGTGAAAACCCGTTCGGCTCTGCCCGAGTGGTCGCCCGGCGCACCCGGCGAGAGGCTGACGCTGACAGCCCAAGGAGGTCCGCCATGCCCGCTTCCGCTCCGATACGCCGCGCGGTCGTCGCCCTCGTGCTCGCCTGCGCCCTGCTGGTCGGCGCCACCGGGTGCGGAGACGACAGCGGCGGGGACCCGGCGTCGACGGCGTCGCCGACCGCTTCGACGGAGGCGCAGAAGTTCGCGAAGACCCGGTTCGTCGCCAACGCGAGCCTCGCCGCCGGAGCGACGTACCAGTGGATCGTGAAGCCCTACCGGGACGGCAAGTTCGCCAAGGGCGCGGAGGGCCGGACGTTCGCCCTGGTCAAGGCGGGACTCGCGGGCGCGTTCGCGTACAACAGGCTCAAGGCCGCCGTGGCCAACGCGCAGGGCGACGAGCTGCTGTCCAAGGCCGTGGCCCCGCTGGTCGTCGGCATCGAGTCCCTGAAGAACTTCGGCGCCAAGCTGCGCGACGGCGAGGTGAGCGCGGCCGACGTCGGCAGCTTCGAGTCGGTCATCAAGGACGTGAAGGAGGCGGGCCAGAGCGCCGGCGCGGAGGTCACCGACAAGGTGCCGCCGCTGTCCCAGCTCACCCAGTAGCGCTACGCGTTCAGCTCGGCCAGCACGCGCAGCGTCCGCACGTCGGGCGCGGTCACCAGCAGATCGGTGACCGGGCCCCTCCGCCAGGACTCCAGCCGCTCCGCGATCCGCTCGCGCGGCCCGACCAGGGAGATCTCGTCGGCGAACGCGTCGGGGACCGCGAGCACCGCCTCCTCCTTGCGGCCCTCGGCGAAGAGCGCCTGGATCCGGCGGGCCTCGCCCTCGAACCCCATGCGCGCCATCAGGTCGGCGTGGAAGTTGCGGGCCGCGTGGCCCATGCCCCCGATGTAGAAGCCGAGCATCGCCTTCACCGGAAGCAACCCTTCCGCTACGTCGTCGCAGACCTTGGCGCGGGCCATCGGCGCGATGACGAAGTCCTTCGGGAGGTCGGCGAGCGAGGCCGCGTACACGTCCGTGCGCATCGGCGACCAGTACAGCGGCAGCCAGCCGTCCGCGATCTTGGTCGTCTGTGCGATGTTCTTGGGCCCCTCGGCCCCCAGCAGAAGGGGGAGGTCGGCGCGCAGCGGGTGCGTGATGGGCTTCAGCGCCTTGCCGAGGCCGCTGCCGTCCGCCCCTGCGTACGGATGGGAGTGGAACCGGCCCGCCAGCTCGACGGGCCCCTCGCGGCGCAGGACTTGGCGGATCACCTCCACGTACTCCCGGGTCGCCGTCAGCGGGCTGCTGGGGAACGGCCGGCCGTACCAGCCCTCCACCACCTGCGGCCCCGACAGCCCCAGCCCGAGCATCATCCGGCCGCCGGAGAGGTGGTCCAGCGTGAGCGCGTGCATCGCGGTGGCGGTCGGGGTGCGGGCGGCCATCTGCGCGACGCCGGTGCCGAGCCGGATCCGGGAGGTGCGCGCGGCGATCCAGGCGAGCGGGGTGAACGCGTCCGACCCCCAGGCCTCGGCGGTCCACACCGAGTCGTAGCCCAACCGCTCGGCCTCGCGGGCGAGTTCGAGATGGCCGGGGTCGGGGCCGCGACCCCAGTAGCCGAGCGTGAGTCCCAGTCGCATGCCAGCCAGCCCTCTCCGCCGGTGAGCCCGTGCGTATCTGACGGTGCGTCAGGGTACGTCAGCGGTCCCTCCGTCGGGAAGAGCGGCGGCGGTGGCCGCCGGGCACGGGGGCGACCCGACAATCCCCGGGACACGGCAACGGCCCCCCGCCCGGAAGGGCGAGGGGCCGCGATGCGAGGTGCGTGGATCAGCCGCGCTGGATACCCGTGGTGTCCTGCAGCACGCCGCGACGGCCGTCCTGCGTCTGGGCCACCAGGCCGGCGCCGCGCTGCTCGACCGCCAGGTACCAGGTACCGGGCGCGAGTTCGGCGATCGGCGACGGCGAGCCGTCCTCGCCGTACAGCGGACGGGCCACCGGCACCGCGAACCAGAACGGCGTGAAGTCCGAGGCGCCGCCCGCGCTCTGCGGCGCCGCCGGAGCGGGCTGCTGCTGGCCGGGCTGCGCCGAGGCGCCGTACGGCTGCTGCTGCCCCGGCTGCGGGCTGAAGGGCTGCTGCTGCCCGCCCGGGTAGCCGTAGCCGCCGCCCGCGACGCCGGGCTGCGCGCCGTACGGCTGCGGGGCCGCGGGACGCGGAGCGCCGATGAGCGGAGCCTTGAACGCGGGGACGAGCTGGCTGCAGACCGCGCCGGCGGCCAGCGCGAGGGCGGCGATGAAGCCGAGGATCAGGCCGGTGCCCGAGTCGGGGCTGAAGCCTTCGGCGTTCAGCGAGCCGCCCGGGTCGAAGATCGCGCCGAGCCCGCTCCACGCGGTGAAGAGCGTCAGGGCGACGCCGAGCTGGCCGAGGTCGAGGCCGATGACCTTGACCGGCTGCGGCATGCTGCGCGCGATGACGATCAGGCCCGCGCCGATGATGCCGGCCAAGTAGAGGCCCAGCAGGAGCTGGCCGTTGTCCCAGGCCGTCGGGGCGTCGTCGCAGTTGCTGCCGGAGCAGTCGAACGTGTCGAGGAACGAGGCGATGAACAGCACCACCGCTGCTCCGATCACCACGCCATCGCCTCGAGTGAGGGAGCGGATGTTCACGTAAAAAGTCCTTCGTCGGTCGTCTCATCGGGGCGGTCGTCGCTGCCGCCGGTCAGGCGGCTGCACGGCGCGGAGCTCGGGGGTGACTCCCCATCGTAGGGGTGAATCTATCGTCTGACGGATCCGGGCGTCTGCCGGGTATCCGTTACCCCTTGAGGTAGCTCGTGATGCCGTCTGCCAATCCCTGGGCCGCCTTCTGCCGCCAGCCCGAGCTGGTAAGCAACGCGGCGTCCTTGGGGTCACGCATATTGCCGCATTCGATGAACACCTTGGGAACTGTGGACAGGTTCAGCCCGCCCAGATCCTTTCGTACGTCCAATCCCGTACCGCTGCCTACGTAGTTGGACGGTGCGCTGCCGGTCGCAGCCAGGAACTTTCCGGCAATGCGCTCGCCGAGGTCGCGGGAGGGACCGACGATGGCGGCGGTGTCCGCCGCACCCCCTTTGACCAGAGCGGGGAGGATCACATGGAAACCGCGGTGGCCGACGTCCGAGCCGTCGGCGTGGACGGAGACGACCGCATCGGCTTTTGCTTTATTGCCGATTTGCGCCCTTTCATCCACACAGGGCCCGAAAGGCCGGTCGTTGTTGTGGGTGAATTGGACCGTTGCGCCCTGCTTCTCCAGCAGAGTGCGAAGACGTTGTGAAACATCGAAGGTGAATTCGGCCTCGGTGTAGCCGGCATTGGTGGAGGTGCCGGTTGTGTCGCATTCCTTGTGATTGGTTCCGATGTCGACGAGCTCGTTGATCTCGCTCGTGTGCTGGAAATTGCCGCGGTTGTGCCCGGGGTCGACGACCACGACCTTGCCCGCGAGCGGTCCGGCGCCCTCGCTCTTCCCGCTGGACGGCGAAGCCGACGTCGGCGCGGGGGTCGCCGACGCGGCGGGGGAGGACGCGCCCGAGGCCGTCGATCCCCCCTTGCCGGCCGTGACCGGCTCGCTCGGCAGCGGGAGCACCTTCGGCGGCTCGCTGTCCCCCGGGCCGCTCATCGCCTGCCAGAGGAGCCACCCCGCCAGAGCTGTCGGCGCCAGCGCCGCGAGGGCGATGGCGATGTTGCCGCGCAGGGGGCGGCGCTTCGGGGCGGAGGGCTGGTTCTCGTCGTACGACACGCTCGCGATGCTAGCCGGACGGTTCAGAGACCCGGCGCAGTACGGCGCAGGACGCGCAGCGAGTCACACGAGGAGACCTCTGTGAACGCGCCGGACGCCAGTGCCCGCAGGTAGACGCGGTACGGCGCCTGGCCGCCGTCCGCCGGGTCGGGGAAGACGTCGTGGACGACGAGCAGACCGCCCTCGGCGAGGTGCGGGGCCCAGCCCTCGTAGTCGCCGTTCGCGTGCTCGTCGGTGTGGCCGCCGTCGACGAAGACCAGGCCGAGCGGCGTGCCCCAGACCTTCGCGACCTGCGGGGACCGGCCGACGACGGCGACGACGTGCTCCTCGAGGCCCGCCTGGTGCAGGGTGCGGCGGAAGGTCGGCAGGGTGTCCATCCGGCCGACCTCGGGGTCCACCACGGTCGGGTCGTGGTACTCCCAGCCCGGCTGCTGCTCCTCGCTGCCCCGGTGGTGGTCCACGGTCACCGCGGTCGTGCCCGTCGCCCGGGCGGCGTCGGCGAGCAGGATCGTCGAGCGGCCGCAGTAGGTGCCCACCTCCAGCAGGGGCAGCCCGAGCGCGCCCGCCTCCACGGCGGCCGCGTACAGGGCGAGGCCCTCGTCCACGGGCATGAAGCCCTTGGCGGCCTCGAAGGCGTCGAGGGTCTCCTGCTGGGGGGCGGCGGCGGCCATGGGCGGTTCCTCCAGGTCGTACGGGCGTCCGGCGCGGGCGCCCGGCCCGCCCATGGTGCCGTACGGCCGTACGGGAGTCCGACGGAACCCCTGCATCTGACCTACCGTCAGATTGAAACGTGTTCTAGTCTGCCGTCCATGGCCATCGGCATGGGCACAGGGGCGAGCACGGGCCGGAGCACGAGGGCGAGTGCGGGTGTGGGCACGACTGCGGGCGTGGGCGTGGGCGTGGGCGTGGGCGCGGGCATCGGGATGACCCGGGAGCAGCGGGAGCTGGCCCAGGCCGTCCGCGGCTGGCTCGCGCGAGCCGTGCCGCCCGAGGAGGTGCGCAAGCTGCTCGACGGCGACCCTGGCGGCGACGGACGGCCCGCGTACTGGGTCGGCGCCGCGGAGCTGGGACTGCTCGGGGTCCATCTGCCCGAGGAGTACGGAGGCGGCGGGACGCTGCTCGATCTGGCCGTCGTGCTGGAGGAGGCGGGCCGGGCCGCGCTTCCCGGGCCGTATCTGCCGAGCGTGCTCGCGGCGGAGGCGCTGCGGCGCGCGGGACGGGCCGACCTTGCGGCCGAACTCGCGACCGGGGCGCGGATCGGGGCCGTGGCGCTGGGCACGGGAACGCTCACCGCGCGCCCGGCGCCGGGCGGCTACCGGCTGGAGGGGGCCGCGCCGCCCGTGCTCGCCGGGGCGCAGGCCGATCTGCTGCTGCTCGCCGCGGAGGTGGCGGCGGAGGCGGTGGGGGCTGAGGTGCCTAAGGCACCTGAGGCGTCTGAGGCCGTGGACGGCGGCACGGTCTGGGTCGTCGTCGACGCGCGGGCGCTCGCCGTACGGGCGCACGCCAGCGCCGACCCGACCCGGCCGACGGCCGAAGTCGTCGCCCGCGACGTGCTCGTACCGTACGAGCGGGTCCTCGCCCTCGACACCGTGCTCGTACGGGACCTGGCCTCCGTCCTCTTCGCGGCCGAGGCGTGCGGGGCGGCGGCCTGGTGCCTGGAGACGGCCGCGGAGCACGCCAGGGTGCGCGAGCAGTTCGGGCGGCCCATCGGGCAGTTCCAGGGGGTCAAGCACCTGTGCGCGGACATGCTCGTCCGCGTCGAGCAGGCGCGGGCGCTGGCCTGGGACGCGGCCCGTGCGATGGGCGAGACGGATGCGGCGGCCGGGGCGGACGCGGTGGTGGACGGCCCGGGCGACCCGGTTGGATCGGGCGGCCCGGTCGGCCAGGTCGGCCAGGGCTCGGAAGGGGCGGCCCGTTCGCTGACGGCCGCGCTCGCCGCGGGCGCCGCCCTGGACGCCGCCTACTCCTGCGCCAAGGACTGCATCCAGGTCCTCGGCGGCATCGGCTTCACCTGGGAGCACGACGCGCATCTGTATCTGCGCCGCGCCCTCGTCGCCCGCCAGCTCCTCGGGCCGTCAGACGCCCACCGGCTGCGGGCCGCCGACCTCGCGGCCGCCGGCGCCCGGCGCGTGCTCAGGCTGGAGCTGCCCGCCGAGGCGAGGGCCCACCGGGAGCGGGCGCGTGCGGCGATCGAGCCCGCCCGTGGCCTGGACCCCGCAGCCGCCCGCCGCGCCCTCGCCCCCTCCGGATACGCGGCCCCGCACCTTCCGCCGCCGTACGGCCTCGGCGCCGGACCCGTCCAGCAGCTCGCCGTCGAGCAGGAGCTGGCGCGCGCCCGGATCGTCCTCAGCCCGCTGTCCATCGCGACCTGGGTGATCCCGTCGCTCCTCGCGTACGGCGACGAGGAGCAGAAGGAGCGCTTCCTGCCGCCCACGCTCCGCGGCGATCTGCTCTGGTGCCAGCTCTTCTCCGAGCCCGGCGCGGGCTCCGACCTCGCGTCCCTGCGCACCAGGGCCGAGCGGACCGACGACGGCGGCTGGCGCGTCACCGGCCAGAAGGTCTGGACGAGCGCGGCCCAGCAGGCCGACTACGGCATCCTGCTGGCCCGCACCGACCCCGCCGCCCCCAAGCACAAGGGGCTCACCTACTTCGTCGTCGACATGAAGCACACCGAAGGCGTCGACGTCCGCCCGCTCAAGGAGATCACCGGCGACTCGCTCTTCAACGAGGTGTACTTCGACGGCGCTCACCTGCCCGCGGACGCGGTCGTCGGCCAGGTGAACGACGGCTGGCGAGTCGCCCGCAACACCCTCGGCAACGAACGCGTCCACATGGCCGACCAGATGTCCTTCGGCGCCGGCCTGGAGGCGCTGCTCGCCCAGGCCCCCGGCCTGGACGCCGCCCACCGCGCCCGCATCGGCGCGCTGGCCGCCGAGGCGCACGCGCTGGGCTGCATCGGCCTGCGGACGACGATGCGGCAGGTGTCCGGGCTCGAACCCGGCGCGGGCGCATCCGTACGCAAGCTCGTCCAGACCGCCCACCAGCAGAAGACCGCCGAGCTAGCCCTGGAACTGCTGGGCCCCGAGGGCGCGCTGCGCGAGGGGGCGGGGGAGCGGGCCGTGCACGAGCTGCTCCTCTCGCGCTGCCTCACCATCGCCGGAGGCACCACCCAGGTCCAGCTCAACGTCGTCGCCGAGCGCATCCTCGGCCTCCCGCGAGACTGAACGAGACGGAAGGGGTACGGACATGAAGGCGTACATCGTCGGCGTCGGCATGACGAAGTTCGAGAAGCCTCAGACCCGCGACTGGCAGTACTGGGACATGGCGAAGGAGGCGGGCGGCCGGGCGCTCGCCGACGCCGGAGTCTCCTACGACCTGGTGCAGCAGGCGCCCGTCGGCTACTGCTTCCAGCCCTCCACGGCCGGCCAGCGCGCGGTGTACGAACTCGGTCTGACCGGCATTCCCGTCTACAACGTCAACAACAACTGCGCGACCGGCGCCACCGCGCTGATGATGGCCCGGCAGCTGGTCCAGGGCGGGATCTGCGACTGCGTGCTCGCCCTGGGCTTCGAGAAGATGGCCCGTGGATCCCTGGGCGGGGGTTCAGCAGGCGGGGGCTCGGGCAGCGGTGCCTCGGGCGGCGGCTCGGGCGGCGCCTCCGGTGGCGGCGACCTGAGGACCTCGCCGGTCGCGCGCCACTACGGCGTGATGGCCGCCGCCCACGGCTTCGAGGCGTCCCCGCCCACCGCCCAGATCTTCGGCAACGCCGCCCGCGAGCACATGGAGCGGTACGGCACCACCGAGGCGCAGCTCGCCGCCGTGGCCGCCAAGAACCACCGGCACTCGGCCGACAACCCCAACGCCCAGTTCCAGGACGTCTACTCGGTCGACGAGATCCTCGCCGCGAAGTCGATCCACCGGCCGCTGACCAAGCTCCAGTGCTCGCCGACCTCCGACGGCGCGGCGGCGGCCGTCGTGGTCTCCGAGCGGTTCGTCGTCGAGCACGGGCTGCACGACAAGGCCGTGGAGATCGCCGGGCAGGCGATGGCCACCGACACCGAGGAGTCCTTCGCCTCCGGCTCCTGCGTCGACGTGGTCGGCAGGCCCATGTCGCGGGCGGCGGCGCGCCAGGCGTACGAGGGGTCGGGCCTCGGCATCGAGGACGTCGACGTCGTCGAGCTCCACGACTGCTTCTCGATCAACGAGCTGCTCACCTATGAGGCGCTCGGCATGTGCGCGGACGGCGAGTCCGGCAAGCTCGTGGAGGGCGGGGCGACGACGTACGGCGGCCGATGGGTGGTCAACCCGTCCGGCGGCCTGATCTCCAAGGGCCATCCGCTGGGCGCGACCGGACTTGCCCAGGCGGCCGAGCTGGTGTGGCAGCTGAGGGGCGAGGCGGGCCCCCGGCAGGTGTCGGGCGCGCGGGTGGGTCTCGCGCACAACATCGGGCTCGGCGGGGCGGCTGTGGTGACCGTGCTGCGGCGGTCCTAGGCCCCGAGGTCCTAGGACCAAGGGGGTAGGTCCGGGCGGGCTGCCGTACATCGAAATCTGGATGTACGGACTGATCGGCGGCTGAGACCATGACCGTCATGGTTCACGCCCCTGACGCCGAAGACACCGAACAGCCCGCGATATCCACCACCGACCCCGCCTCCACCGCGCGTGCGCAACGGACTTCACGGACCTGGGCGGTCCTCCTCGCCGCCTGCGCGGGCCAGTTCCTGGTCGTGCTGGACGTGTCCGTCGTCAACGTCGCGCTGCCCTCGATGCGCGCCGACCTCGGGCTCACCACGATCGGTCTGCAATGGGTGCTCAACGCGTACTCGATCGCGTTCGCCGGCTTCATGCTCCTCGGCGGCCGGGCCGCGGACATCTTCGGCCGCAAGCGGATGTTCCTCGTCGGCCTCGGGCTCTTCACCGCCGCGTCCGTCGCCGGCGGACTCGCCCAGGAGGGCTGGCAACTGCTCGCCGCCCGCGCGGTGCAGGGGCTGGGCGCCGCCGTGCTCGCCCCGGCGACGCTCACCATCGTGACGGCCGCCGTGCCGCCGGGGCCCGCGCGGACCCGGGCGATCGGCACCTGGTCGGCGGTGGGCGCGGCGGGCGGCGCGGCCGGCGGACTGGTCGGCGGCGTCCTGACCGACCTGCTCTCCTGGCGCTGGGTGCTGCTGATCAATGTGCCGGTGGGCGCGCTCGTGCTGATCGGCGCGGCGCTCTGGCTCGTCGAGAGCCGCGCGGGCGACCGCGGCCGGCTCGACCTGCCGGGCGCGGTGCTGGTCACGGGCGGCCTCGCGGCCGTGGCGTACGGCATCGTGCAGACCGAGGAGTCCGGCTGGGCCGCGTCCGCCACGCTGCTGCCGCTGTTCGCCGGGCTCGCGCTGCTCGGCCTGTTCGTGGCGGTGGAGTCGAGGACCGCGGTCCCGCTGATGCCGCTGAAGGTGTTCCGCACCCGGGCTGTCTCGGCGGCGAACGTGGCGATGCTGGTCTGCGGCTCGGCCTCCTTCTCCATGTGGTTCTTCATGACGGTGTACGCCCAGAACGTGCTGGACTACACGCCGTTGGAGGCGGGCCTCGCGCTGATCCCCTCCTCCGCGAGCGTCATCCTCGGCTCGAAGCTCGCGCCGCCGATGATGGCCCGCGCCGGGGCCAGGAACGTCGCCGTCCTCGGCGCGCTGGTCGCCGCGACCGGCTTCGGCTGGCAGTCCACGATGACGGCAGAAGGAACGTTTCTCACGGCGATCCTCGGCCCCGGAATCCTGATGATGGCCGGCGTCGGCCTCGCCGCCACCCCGCTCGCCTCCCTCGCCACCTCCGGCGCGGCCCCCGGCGACGCGGGCCTGGTCTCGGGCGTGATCAACACCTCACGCACGATGGGCGGCGCGCTGGGCCTCGCGATCCTCTCCACGGTCGCGGCCTCCCGCACGGCGGGCGGCGCCGGCCCGGAGGCGCTGACGTCGGGCTACGCGCTGGCGTTCCGCACGGGGACGGGCGTCCTGCTGGCGGCGGCGGTCCTGATGCTGCTCTGGCTCCCGCGCCGCACGGACGCCTGACTCACAGCCAGCCCTGCTGCCGGGCCGCCCGCACCGCCTCCATGCGGTTGCGGGCGCCCGTCTTGCCGATGGCGGACGACAGGTAGTTCCGTACGGTCGACTCCGACAGGTGCAGCGCGGACGCGATGTCGGAAACGGTGGCGCCGTCCACGGCGGCGTTCAGCACATCCCGCTCCCGGCCGGTGAGCGGACTCGGCCCAGCGCTCAGCGCGGCGGCGGCCAGCGCGGGATCGATGACGGTCTCCCCGGTCAGCACCCGCCGAATCGCCTCGGCCAGCTCCTCCACGGGCCCGTCCTTGACGAGGAACCCCGCTGCCCCCGCCTCCATGGCCCGCCGCAGATACCCGGGCCGCCCGAAGGTGGTGAGGATCAGCACCCGGCAGTCGGGAACCTCCTCCCGCAGCTCGGCGGCGGCGTCGAGCCCGCTGCACCCGGGCAGCTCGATATCGAGGAGTGCCACGTCGGGCCGCGAGTTGAGCGCGGCGGCGACGATCTCGTCCCCACGCCCGACCTGAGAGACGACCTCGATGTCCGGCTCCATCCCGAGCAGCAGCGCGAGGGCGCCGCGCATCATCCCTTGATCCTCGGCGAGGAGGACGCGAACGGACTTGGCGGGGCGGCGGTCTCGGGGCATCTCATCCACAGGCCAAGGGTATGGCCCGGGATACCCCACCGCCCTGCGACGGACCGACGGCGGGGTTTCCGGGGCCAGTCGGGTTGCGAGTGGCATGGAGAGGGACACCGGCACACACTGGAATTGGTGTGGGAAACAGACCCTCAAGGGCCCCTGCCCTTGACCGCTTAGACGGTATTCCGAAGTTGATGGATAAACCTGCCAGGGAAGTGACATGCGATCCATCACGTCTACGATCACGGCGATCGGCCGGGATGGGAAGGCTCGAATGGTTGCCCACGCAACGGAATGAGCCCAGTGAATGAGCCCAGCACCTAGCTCACTTAGGGAGCGCCCATGAGCGCCACAGAAGAGACCCCGCTTCAATGCAAGCTGACAGACCAGAACTTCACGGCTGTGGCGACCTTGCACAGCGGTGGCAGGCGGCGAGTCACTGTCACAGGACAGCTCTCCTGCCCGACGACTGGCTTCAGACTGCGCCTAGAGCGCGACAACGCGGGAATCAACCCGCCGCCGAACGAGCTCGTCCTCAAGGTAGTCGAGGAGAACCCGGACGGCGTGGTGCCGCCGGTTCTCACCACGACCGAGATATCTGACTACTTCGACGTCAAGCCGGAGGTAGACACTGTCGTCATCCGAAATATCGACACCCGCATCCCAGTCAAGGACGAATAGACCGGACCGGGGACAGGGGCCCCGGGTGCCCGAAGCTCACCCACCCCTGCGGCGGAGGGCCGACAGGGGCGGGCAGCGGGTCTCCGTGCCTTAGTAGTGGTGGCCCGGGAGATGCAGCCGGCTGAAGGTCCAGCCAGTGGTGCCGCCCCGCCAGCTGGCGAACGGCTCGTTGAAGGTTCCGTCGGCCTTCGCGGTCCAGGTCCAGAACTTCACGCTGTTGTCCTTGTAGCTGTAGAGAGCAGCCAGGTCGTCGCGTCCGTCGCCGTTGTAGTCGCCCGCGACCAGTTTCATCAGGTCGTAGTTGAAATGACCCGGGCCCTTCTTCCAGGCTGGGACTGGCGGCTGGAATGAGCCGTTGCTATTGCCGAGGCTGACGAAGGTGAAAATTCCGTTGCTGCCGTCGGTGTAGCTGTACCAGGCCGCGACGTCGTCGCGTCCGTCGCCGTTGAAGTCGCCGGCGTGGACGCCGGTCTGATTCCAGTCGCCCCAGGAGGGGCTCGACCATGCCTCCTGCGGGCTGTTGAATCGGCCGTCGGGCTTGGCGGTGAAATTGATCAGCTTTACCTGATCGGAGGTCCCGTAGTCCTGGAGGACAGCGAAGTCGTCACGCCCGTCGCCGTTGAAGTCGCCGATGACGAACTTGCTCAGATCCGCCCGCCACCGTTTTTCGTCACCGGCCCAGCCGGAGAACGGCTTGTTGAACCCGCCCTTCGTATTGGCCGTGAAGGTGATGATCTCGTCGCGTCCGTTGTCGAAGTCGTACCAGACCGCCACATCGTCGCGTCCGTCGCCGTTGAAGTCGCCGCTGCGCGGGGTCATGTTGTCGAACGTCCAGTGACCCGGCTCGACGCGCCAGGAGGCGAACGGCGCGCTGAAGCCGCCGTCGACCTTGCCGAGGAAGGTGATCAGCTCGACCTTGCCGGTTTCGTATCCGTAGACGACGGCGACGTCGCCGTGGCCGTCGCCGTTGTAGTCACCGGTGGTGTACTTCATGTTCTGCGTGTACCAGGTGTCCTTGGGCGCGCCCCATGACGCCAGGGGTGCTGTGAAGCCGCCGTCGGAGCTGGTCATGAAGGTGTGCAGCTTGTCGCTGCCGTTCTCGTGGTCGTACCAGCCGGCCAGGTCGCTGCGGCCGTCTCCGTTGTAGTCCCGTCGGACGGCGGTGCCGCTGCTCCACTGGGACTGACCCCGTACGTTGTAGACGACGAGGTTTCCGCGGTCCTGCAGCAGGGCGTAGCCCTCAGCCGCGGAGGTCTTGGACTCCCACAGCTTGGTGGCGCCGTCGGCCTTGTAGACCACCAGGTTGCCGTCGCTCTGCATGACGGCCTTTGCGCCGACGTTCCCTGCCGTCTTCGTCGACCACAACGGCTTGCCGGCGTTGGAGGTGATGACGAGGTCGCCGTCCTCCTGCATGGTGAGCTTGGCCGAGCGGGAGACGAACGACTTGCCCCCGGTGAGGGTGGTGCCGGCCGGGATCCGGGAGCCGCCCGCGATGCCGTCGATGGTGAACGGGGCGGAGTAGGAGAACGTCGTACCGGACACCTGGCCCTTCCAGCCGACCATGGTGTTGTCCGTCTTGCGGCCCCACAGGTCGGCGATGCCGTCTCCTGTGATGTCGCCGACCGAACCCAGCGCCGGGTACGAGGCGGAGGAGAACCCACTGCCGATCTTCACTCGTGAGGCTGCGTTTCCCCAGGTAGTGGGATCGACCCGGCCGTCAGGGCCCTTGTCGCCGTAGGTGCGCAGGACGTCGCCCGTGGAGTTGTCGCGCAGCCAGAGGTCCGGGATCTTGTCGCCGTTGAGATCGCCGGGGACGATGACGGTGAACTTGTCCCAGTCACCGCCGCCGACCAGGACGGGTTCGCGGATGGCGTCCAGCGTGTGGTCCGCGCGGTTGCCGTAGTACGCCCAGAGCTGCTTGCCCTGCTTCACCAGCAGGTCGGGCTGGGTGTCGCCGTTGAGGTCGCCGGCTGCGACGATCTGCTCGGCGTTGTGCCAGTGATCGTCGCCGGTCCACTCGTCGCCGAAGTCGCAGCCCGCGTCCGGGTCCTTGACGGGGCAGGCGACGGTGAGCTCGGTGTAGTCGTCGCTGACCACGCCGCTTCCGTCGTTGGGATAGGTCCTGAGCTTCTTCTTCTGTTCGGTGTCCTTGTACTCGAGCGCGACGAGGTCGTTGTACCCGTCGACGCCCCAGTCGCCGCGGGAGGCGACCACGCCGTCGGCGAAGGAGTTGCCGCCGTTGGTGGCGGCCGTGAACTCGCCGTTGCCCTGACCCGCGTAGGTGAGCAGAGTGCCGTTCGAGTCGACGCTCCAGATGTCGCTGTTGGCGTCGCCGTTCAGGTCCGTCGGACCGTCCCGTTCCTGTGACCTTCCGGCGTAGTAGAGGTAGCTGGCCGTGTCCGACCGATTGCCCGCCTTGTCCGTGCTGAAGGCGTAGACGAAGTGCGGACCGTACCCCGGGGGTCTCACCGTGACCGGGACGCCGGGCTTGGCGCTGTTCACGCCCGGGTCGTAGTCGGTCCACCAGGTGTAGTGGTCCACGTCGGCGACGCCGTTGGGCGCGAACGTGAACGCACCGGTCTCTCTGGCCTTCCCGGTGTTCTGCGGCCAGCCGTTGTCGCCCGGCGGGTACTTTCCGTCCGTGGAAGCGATCACGGGAGGCTTGCTCGGCCGGGTGCGGTCGACCGTGAACGTGCAGGTCGTCGACCAGCTCGAGTAGGCGCCGTCGCCGTCCTTGGCTCGTACCCTCCAGGTGTAGCCGCCGGTCGGCAGGTCGGCGTCGGGGACGACGAGGGTGGAGACCTTGCCCTTGGCCGCCGGGATGGACTGAGTCACGGCAGGGGTGTCGGCGCCGGACTTGAAGACCTGGAACTCGGCTGTGAGGTTGCCGGCGTCCTTGTCGTCGATGGTGGCGTGGACGCTGATCCGGGCGTTGCCGATCAGCCCGCCGCTCGCACACGAGGTCCTGGGGTTGGTGCCGAGCCTGCTGGGCGTCTTCGGCGGGTTGTTGTACTTCGTCTCCAGGACGGCGGTCTTGGCGTCGAACTTCTTCCAGCCGAAGGTGTCGCTCTCGTTCTCGGCGAACAGGCCGAGGTTGAGGCTGGACCACTTCTTGGAGGCGGCCTCACGGACCTTGGCCGTGGCGTCGAACTCCAGGTTGCCGGCCGCGCAGTCCTTGCTCCATCCCTTGGCGTCGTCGACCGTGGCCAGCGGGCGCCCGCCGAGCTTGGAGGGCTGCTTGTTCCACGTCGTCTTGGACGAGATGGAGCCGACGTGCCACAGCTGGACCGGCCGGTCCTGGCACGACCAGGACCAGGTGTTCTTGATCCGGAAGGTGGAGGACTTGACCTGTGTGCCCTTGATGTTGCTGGTGTCGAGCTGGAAGAACGACCGGGACAACCCGTTCGTCTCGTTCTCGTAGCCGACCCGGACGACTTCCTTCGTGTTCCAGAAGGACGTGTTCGGGTACTTCTTGTAGACCCGGGTCCAGTTCTGCCTCTTCCCCCAGGCCCAGGAGGGGTCGATGTACACCGGGTACCTGGTGTCCGACCCGGTCAACAGGGCCTGGTCGGGCTTGATCTCCAGGACGTCGCCGCTCACCGTGGCCGGCATCTGCGCGTCCTGTGCGCCAGGAGCCGGCTCGAAGGCGTCGCCGGGCGTCTCCCCCTCGCCCGCGTCGCCTGCGTTGCCCGCCTGAGCCGTCCTGGCCGCCTTGGAGGCGGGGCCCGAGGCGACCGTGGTGGAGTCCCACATCAGCGGGGTCGGGCTGGTGAACACCGTCTCCCCAGCAGGATTCACCGCGGTGACGCTGCCGGTCTCCGCGTCCGTGGACACGTTCAGCCCGACGGTGTCCAACTTGTACTTGAGACTCGCCAGTTCCGGGTGCTTCGCAGCCTCGGCGGACCCCACGACCAGCAGCTGCGAGAAGCCCTCGACCTCAGCCTTCAGCCGTAGGTCGACGCCGGGCAGCACATCGGCGTACGTGGCCACGTTCTCGTTCAGAGTCGGCTTGGGCAGAGCTCTGGGCCAGTTCAAGGTCAGCGTCCGGCCGTCCTTGACTCCCGATAGGAGCGGACTGTTGCCGCCGCCGGAGAAGGACACCGCGACGGTGGTCGCCTTGGGCGTGACGGATCCGTCCGCCGCGAAGGCGAGAGTCGGGTCTGTCGGGACCCATGCGCCGTCCCGCAGCATCCGTACGGGCGTGCCGTAGCGCTTCACGGAGAAGGAGCCGTCCGGCAGGGCCCAGGTGTCCGACGACTCCGTGCGGGAGGACGTCAGCTCATATCGTTCTGGCTGCCTCGGTCATGGCAGGAGCACTGCCGGCGGTACCGGTTGTCGTGGCGGAGGCGAGTTCCAAAGCGGCGCCTCCTGCTATGAAGCAGCCGGCCGTCGTGCCAGTGAAGGAAGCCGCTCTCGGCGGAACCAAGCGGGCTGACGCGGCAGCGGCCCATGCCTGGAAGGCTCCGAAGGTCGCCTGGCCCGCTCCTGGCTCGACCACCGTCGACCTGCGCGACTCGGCAGCCAAGAAGGCGCCGAGCAAGGCTGGTTCGCTGCCCGTCGCGATCGCTGCGGCGCCGGGGAAGCCGCAAGCCGCCGCACAGGCTCCGACCAAGGTGAAGGTCGCGGTCGCCGACCGTGCCGCGGCCCACAAGGCGGGCGTCGACGGGCTGCTCCTCTCGGTCGGGCGGGCCGATTCCGGCGCCGGAACCGGTCAAGTCCGGGTCCAGGTCGACTACTCCGCGTTCCGCGGCGCCTTCGGCGGCGACTGGGCTGCTCGGCTGCGTCTGGTGGAGCTTCCTGAGTGCGCGCTGACCACCCCTGACAAGCCCGCCTGCCGGACAGGCAAGCCGCTCACCACGAACAACGACACCAAGGCCGCGAAACTCTCCGCTGCCGTGAGCATCGCGGGAAGCCCCGCGACCGCCAAGCGCAGCGCGGCGGCGCCCGGCGCGACGGTGCTCGCCGCCACAGCGGAGGCAGCCGGTCCGACCGGCAACTACAAGGCCACCTCGCTGCAGCCGTCAGGTTCATGGAGTTCTGGCGGCGCGACCGGCGCGTTCAACTGGTCGTACCCCATCGGTGTCCCCGCCGTGCCCGGCGGCCTGCAGCCCACCATCGGGCTCGCCTACAACTCTCAGAGCGTCGACGGCCGTACCGCGGCGTCGAACAACCAGCCCTCGTGGATCGGCGACGGCTGGTCCTGGGAGCCGGGCTACATCGAGCGCCGCTACAAGCCGTGCAACGACGACAAGGCAGACGGCGTCAACAAGACGAAGGTCGGCGACCTCTGCTGGTACAACGACAACGCGGTCCTCAACCTCGGCGGCAAGTCCACGGAACTCGTTCACGACAGCGAGAAGGGCTGGCATCCGGCACAGGACGGCGGCGAGAAGGTCGAGAAGCTCACCGGCGCCGACAACGGGGACAAGGGCACGGCCGGTTCGGGCGGCCAGGGCGGCTCGGGCGAGCACTGGAAGGTCACCACGTCCGACGGCACCCAGTACTTCTTCGGGCTGAACAAGCTCCCCGGCTGGAGCGACAACGGCTCCGCGGACGACGACCCGGTCACCAACTCCGCCTGGACCGCCCCCGTCTTCGGCAACCAGTCCGGCGAGCCGTGCCACAACACCTCCTTCGCCTCGGCCTGGTGCGAGCAGGCCTGGCGCTGGCAGCTGGACTACGTCGTCGACGTACGCGGCAACGCGATGGCGTACTACTGGAAGACCGACAAGAACCACTACGGCCGCAACGTCTCCGAGACCACGGGCAAGTCCACCGCGACCGGCTACGTCCGTGACGGCTACCTCGACCACATCGACTACGGCCTGCGTGAGGGCAGTCTCTACACGGGCAAGGCCATGGGCCAGGTCCACTTCGGCGTCGACGAGAGGTGCCTGGCCGACTGCGGCACGTTCGACGAGGCCAACGCCAAGAAGTGGCCCGACGTCCCCTTCGACCAGTACTGCAAGGAGGGCGTCGAGTGCAAGGACAGATACTCGCCCACCTTCTGGTCCCGTAAGCGCCTGACGACCATCACCACCAAGGTCCTGACCGGCGGCGCGCACAAGGACGTCGACTCCTGGACCCTCAAGCAGGGCTTTCCCGCCTCCGGCGACGGCATCTCCACCCCGATGTGGCTGGAGTCCATCACGCGCACCGGCAAGGCCGGCGGAAGCAGCAGCCTGCCGTCGGTGACCTTCGCCGGCCAGCAGAAGCCCAACCGCGTCGACAAGCTCGGTGACGGGCTGGCTCCCTTCGTACGGCTGCGGCTGTATCAGATCACCACCGAGACCGGTGGCACCATCGCCGTCGACTACAAGGACCCTGACTGCACGGCGAGCTCCCTGCCGCCGACCGACGACTCCAACACCACGCGCTGCTACCCGGTGAAGTGGGCATTCGAGGGAGAGAACGCCAAGCAGGACTGGTTCAACTCCTATGCAGTCCAGCGGGTCAGCGAGGGCGACAACCTCAAGGAGACCCCTGACACCGTCACCGAGTACGAGTACCTCGGCGGCGCCGAGTGGTCCAAGAGCACGGACGAGTTCGCCAAAGCCTCCGACCGCGCCTACTCGATCTCCCGCGGCTACGAGCGTGTGCAGACCCGCAAGGGCGCCGGGAGCGACGCGCGGATCCTGACCGAAGCACGGTACTTCCGCGGTATCGACGGCGCTGGAGTCAAGAATTCCGCAGGCGTCTCCGTCACGGACCGCGAGCAGTTCGCCGGTGTCCAGCGGGAGAGCGCCACGTACAACGGAGACGGCGGCGCTCTCGTGTCCGCCACCTCCTATACGCCGTGGCGCTCGGCCAAGACCGCCAGCCGCTCCCGAGCCGGCCTGCCCGACCTCGAGGCCTACCTCACCGGCACCGAAGCGGAAGAGACGCGTACCACCGTCACCGGCGGCACCCGCACGACCAAGACCGTTCGGGACTTCGACGAGTACGGCATGGCCACCAGCGTCTCTGAGCACGGTGACACAGCCAAGACCGGCGACGAGCAGTGCACCACCGTCGCGTACGCACGCAACAAGGCCAAGTGGCTGTTGAACAAGCCCTCCCGGTCCGAGACCGTGGCCGCGCTCTGCGACGCCCAGGTCAGCCGCCCGGGTGACGTGATCGACGACGTGCGCACCTACTACGACGGACTCGCGCTGGGCGCGGCGCCGGCCAAGGGCGACGTCACCAAGACCGATCGCGTCAACGGCAAGGGCGACGGCTATGACGTCGTCGCGTCCACGCCCAGCACATGCGGGCTGCCGAAGAACCAGCTCTGCTTCGACCAGTACGGCCGCCAGCTCGCCGAAGCCGATGCGTACGGCAAGGTCAGCACCACGGAATTCACCCCCGCGATCGGCGAGGTACCGACGACGGTCGTCGTGGCCAATCCGCTCAAGCATGCGACGACAACGGTGCTGGATCCGCTGCGGGGCCAGCCCCTCACGATCACCGACGCGAACGGCAAGGTCACCACGACCGCCTATGACGCGCTGGGGCGGGTCGCCAAGGCGTGGACGCCGAATCGCTCGGCTGCCACGTACCCCGATGCGCCGAGCTTCGCCTTCGACTATGCGATCCGCAGGGACGACGTCAACGTCGTCACCACCAAGACCCTCACCCACGACTCGGAGTACAAGAGCACCTACGCGTTCTTCGACGGACTGCTCCGCCCCCGGCAGAGCCAGGAGCAGTCGCCGGACCGGGCTGGGCGTCTCGTCTCGGAGACGTTCTACGACACCCGAGGGCTGGCCACGCGCACCTCGGGAACCTACTTCGCAGACGGCGCGGCCGAACCGGTTCTCGTCACCGGGCAGGAGACCAAGTACCCCGCGCACTCCGAGACGCTCTACGACGGCGCCGGCCGCCCGACGGCCGTCATCGCCAAGAAGTTCACCGACGAGACGAAGCGCACCACGACGACCTACGCGGGTGACACCACCACGGTCGTCCCGCCGAAGGGCGCGACGGCCACCACCACGGTCACCGATGCGCGTGGCCGCACGGTCAGACTCCTGCAGTACACCGATGCGGACCGCAAGAACGCGCAGACGACGCACTACGCGTTCGACAAGCACGGCCGCTTGCAGGAGGTGACCGACCCGTCCGGCGCCAAGTGGACCTACGGATACGACGTCCGTGGGCGCCAGGTCACGAGCACCGACCCCGACAAGGGCAGCTCGACCTCCGTCTACGACGCCGGCGACCGGGTCACCGAGACCGTCGACGCCCGGAAGATCGCCCTTCACACCGACTACGACGCACTGGGCCGCCGGACAGCGCTCAAGAAGGCGGACACCACACTCGCCACGTGGGAGTACGACACCGTAGCCAAGGGACAGCCGTCCAAGTCCACGCGATACGTCGACGGCAAGGCGTACGAGACGGCGGTCACGGCGTACAACAGCCTGTACCAGCCGCTGGCTTCTCAGGTGACCGTCCCGGCCGGCGAGGGCAAGCTCGCGGGCACGTACAAGTGGACCACCGGCTACAACGCCAACACCGGCCAGGTACTGCGGACGCAGCATCCCGCGATGGGCGGGCTGCCCGCGGAGCGGGTCGGCAACACGTACACCCCGGTGCACGGGCTGCTGAGCACCGTCGGCGCCGGCACGGACCCTCTGCTCTCCGCGAGCACCTACGACCACTACGGCCGCCCCGCCATCCAGAAGTTCGGCCAGTTCGCCCAGACCCTGTCCGTGGCTCGTGAGTACGACGACCACACCAACAATCTGACGCGGGCCTACACCGACCGGGAGGTCGGGCCGCAGCGCGTCGAGGACACCGGCTACACCTACGACCCCGCGGGCAATATCACCCGGATCGCCACGGCCTACGGCCAGGACGCGACCCGCATCACCGACACCCAGTGCTTCAGCCTCGACGGACTGCGACGGATCACCGAGGCCTGGACCGACACGGGCCAGCAGTGCGCGTCGACGCCGTCGGACTCGGTGATCGGCGGGGAGGACCCGTACTGGACGAGCTACACCTACGACGCGGTCGGCAACCGCAAGACCGAGACCCAGCACAAGACGTCCTCCGGCCCTGCCGCCGACACCGTCCGTACCTATGCCGACCCCGCGAAGGGCAAGCACAACCTTCCCTCGGTCACCCAGACCGGCCCTGAGCCGCGCACCGAGAGCTATGCCTATGACTCGGCCGGCAACACCGAGACCCGGAAGATCGGCAACGCCGACGCACAGAAGTTCGCATGGGACGACGAAGGCCGTCTCAAGTCGGTCACCAAGGTCACGGACACGACCGAGTATCTGTACGACACGGCAGGCGAGCGGCTCATCCGCCGAGACTCGACGGGCACGACCCTCTACCTGCCCGGCGGCAACGAACTGCTCCTGGACAAGTCCGGGACGGTCACGGGAACTCGCTACTACTCCGCAGGCGGTCAGACGATCGCTATGCGGACGGGTGGCAAGCTGACGTTCCTGCTCAACGACCACCACGGCACGAGCACCACGCAGATCACTGCTGATGCCGCCCAGGCCGTGACGCGCCGCAAGTCCACGATCTTCGGGGCGCCCAGAGGAGCGCAGCCCGAGGGCTGGGCGGGCGACAAGGGCTTCGTCGGCGGCACCAAGGACACTGACACCGGCCTCACGCATCTCGGCGCTCGCGAATACGACCCGGCTATCGGCCGCTTCATCAGCGTCGACCCGATCCTGGACCTGGCCGACCCGCAGCAGACTCACGGCTACAGCTACGCGAACAACAACCCTGTGGCGTTCTCGGATCCGAGTGGATTGCGTCCTGATGGGCCGGCGGGGGGTGCGGACTACAACGACCTCAAAAAGCAAACCGTGCATGGCACTGAGTGGACCAACAACCAAAGAGATCTACCGCCGCACTCAGGAGCCTGGTTCCTCGACAGCTATCGCGGCTGGAGCTATCGCAACGAGTACTTCTACGCCGGCTCGATGATCAAGGTTGTCACTTCGTCCTGGCGAGCACAGTCGAAGGGCATCCCGAAGCATCCGGAAAGTTCCATGCGGTTCCTCCCGAAAAAGACTCCGGACAATTTCTACACAAGGCACATCGCACCAGTCCTCGTCACGCTGATCCTTCCCGACCCCGAACCTGCGGGTGAATGCTTCGGGGGAAGTTGGACTGGCTGCGGAGAGGCAGCAACAGACATTCCGTTCCTCAAACCTCTCAAGATTTTCAAGTTCGTCAAGGGAGGTGCCAAGAGGGCCAAGAAGTCGTCGGACTGTCACAGCTTCCTGCCTGGCACCAAGGTTCTCCTAGCCGATGGCAGCGCCAAGGACATCGAGGACATCAAGGAAGGCGACAAGGTAGTCGCCACAGATCCTGATACCGGAGAGGCGAAGTCCAAGGAAGTCATCGACACCATCCTCACCGAGGATGACAAGGACTTCACGGAACTCACGGTGGAGAGCGGCGGCAAACAAGCGGCCATCATCGCCACCGACACCCACCCCTTCTGGTCGGTCGACCAGAAGAAGTGGATCAACGCTGGCGACATCCAGCCCGGTACCAAGCTGCTGACCAGCAGCAAGCGCACGGTCGAGGTAGCGGCCACGCGGCACTTCAAGAAGCAGCAGCGCACTCACGACCTGACCGTCAGCGACATCCACACGTATTATGTGCTGGCGGGTCAGACTCCGGTTCTCGTTCACAACTGCGGAGGGCTCGACGACGCAGCGCATGCAAGAATTCAGGACACCTACGGGAACGATATTGCCGATGGAGTTGACTACAACATCCAGCGCATGTGCCCGAGTTGCAACTCGGCCAGCGATGCGGCTGATCACACCATCAATGGAATCGGCGGCAATGTAGATGGCTTGGCTAACTATCTGACCGGTCAGCGCGATTTGGGTATGACGCATGTCGACCGGAGGAAGTCAGGAACAACAGCCAGGCGGGATGAGACCAGAAAGGACTCCAGCGGTAGAGGTGTGACGATTGTCCAAAACTCCTACATGGTTCACGCCTACCATCAATCGCAGGACGAGTTCAACAGCATCTTCAATTCAGTAAGGTGAGGTCACGTGTATCGAAGAGTTGGCCTCAGGAGTTCGGGTGATGGCTACGTCATCACGCTCACTCCGGCTCAGTTTGAGCTGGTCAGAAGGGTTCTTGTCGATCTCTATGGCGGCAGCCACTCTTCAAAAGTAGTTGCCGTCGTGGCCGGAGAAGCCTCGGAGGGGCTCCTCGAACTGAGGGGTCGAGAAGTAGACTTTCGGTCGAGAGGAAGCATTGATGTGACGCTAAGCCACCCCGATCTTCGGGTATTGTGTGGCTCCTTGGCGTTCGCCTTCCTGAATCGCTCGTCGGAAGAAGCATTTCACAATAGATACGGCTTCTACAGTGAAAACGTGCAGGCTGTGGGGTGGGCGATCTTTGGGGCGCTTCAAGAGATGGGCAATTCGGACTGAATCCAGATCTGATGGTGAATGCTTGGCCTGGGTTCCTAAATAGGGGATCTACTGCATTTCGAACCACTCGGATTTTTGGGGGGGGCGTAACGGAAAGTCGACTTCCTTGAAGTTCCGATAGTGAACATGAGGCCTCGTCAGATTTGATCTGGTGGGGCCTCAGGGACGTGTGACGGCAGTGATTGACGGCAACGTCAGTGGACGGGGACGGTGCAGCGCGGTAGTTCGTCGCCATCGGTACTGACGGTCTTGGTGGTCGCCGGGCCAGTCAGTGATGTGCCGAGGGTATCGATGGCTTGGCGTTGGCGTCGCAGTCGGACGTGGGCGTAGACGGTGGCGGTGACACCGATGTGGGCGTGGCCGAGGAGTTCCTTGATCACGACGAGTTCGACGCCCTCTTCCAAGGAGCATGGTGGCAGACGAGTGTCGCGTGCAAGCGCAGTGAGGTTGGCGGGGTCGCGTGGTCCGGCAGTTAATCTGCTGAAGGCGAGGCGCTGAACTTCCAGTCGAGCGACGGGCGGGCGCTCGCAGTACTGCCCTTGAGGTCCACGTCTTGCGGCGTCCGTGGTGCGTCGCGGTCTCCGGGCAGTCGATGCTGTCCTTGGCCACCCACCGGCCTGACCGAGGAGAGCCACTGGCACAGTTAGATTGTGTCGAGGCGGCGAATCTCCTCGGTGAGTCTATTTGGTGAGGTTCAGTGAAGCTCAATAGAGGAAGCGCTTTAAGCGCCCTGCTGCTCACGGTCGCCTTGGTGGTGGGGATCTCGTCGTGTGCCATCGACAGGCGAGGTGAGCCGACGCCTTCGCCGGCCACCGTGAAGGCGTCCGAGGTCATGGGGGAGTGGCATGGGTGGGGTGGCAGCTCGGTCAGGATCCTTGCAGACGGTGTCGTAGAAGTAACTCTCCTGGACGGTCAGGAGTTTCGCTTCGACGATGGGTGGCGAATGACCGCGCGGGGGAAGTGGCAACTCTATGGGCCTGGAGAATACAGAGGCGGAAACACTGCAGGGAACGGCTCGGTCGTGCAGCTCAGGGTCAAGCCGTCGGAAGCTCCGGGGAAATCACAACCCTCTTCTACCGGTACTTCGGAAGTCGGTGCGGAAGCGGTCGCCAGGACGGCCGATCCTCCAGCAGAAGCGGTCTGGAGTCTTGGTGTCATCCGAGACAGGGACGACAAGCTCGCTCTCTTCTTTCTTACTTCTGACCCTGATGCGCGGGACTACTACTACCTGAGCAGGAAGGAAGGCTGACTGCTCTCAGCCTCCTGTGTGGAGAGCGGTCTCTCCAGAAACCGACTCTTCCACCCCGTCCACCGGCAGTTCCGCGCTCACCCGGAAGCCGCCGTCCGGGGTGCGGGTCGTGCGGAGGGAGCCGCCCGCCGTGGAGAGGCGTTCTGTCAGGCCCTTCAAGCCCGTGCCTGAGGTGGGGAGAGGGGACGGGGCAGTGTGGCCGTCGTCCGTCACCGTCAGGTGGGCCCTCTCCGGGGTGCTCTCCAGGGTGATCTCGCACGTCGACGCCCCGCTGTGGCGTACCGCGTTGGTCACCGCCTCCCGTACCACCCAGCCCAGCAGCGCCGCCGTCTGCGGCTCCAGCGGGGGGCCCGACTGGCGGACCACCGGGGCGATGCCCGCCGCCGTCAGCGCCGAGCGCGCCCGGTCCAGCTCGTTGGCCAGGCTCGCCTCGCGGTAGCCCGTGACCGCCTCGCGGATCTCCGTCAGGGCCTGGCGGCCCACCGACTCGATGTCGGTGATCTGGGCGAGCGCCGCGTCCAGGTCGCGCGGGGCGAGGCGGCGGGCCGCCTCCGACTTGACCACGATCACCGAGAGCGTGTGGCCGAGCAGGTCGTGCAGATCGCGCGAGAAGCGCAGGCGTTCCTTCTCCACCGCCGTGCGGGCCAATTCCTGGCGGGTGGCGCGCAGTTCGCGGACCGTCTCGGAGAGCGCCAGGATCGCCGCGGTCACCATGCCGGAGATGAACGTGCCGTACGCGACGTTGATCGCGCCCCAGCCGTCCCGTACGCCCGCGATCGTCCCCGCCGCCGCGCTCAGCGCGAAGACCACCTGGGCCAGGCGCCTGCCCCGCAGGACCGACCCGGCCGCAAGGCCCAGCAGGGGGAAGAACAACAGCCAGCTGCCCCCGTAGACGATCGCCAGCGCGCAGGTCACGGCGGTCATCGCGATCAGCATCCGGTGTGTGGCGGGCGCCTCCCGCTTGTCCTTGTCGAAGGCGCGGAAGACCACGCCTATGTAGAGGGAGTTGAAGGCCAGCAGGCCGATGCCGCCTATCCAGGGGTTCGGGGTCTCGCCCTGGAGCAGATTGGAGAAGGATCCCATGCCCATCAGCAGCCACGGCAGCATGCTGTAGCCGTTGGGCGGGCCCATCTCCTCCGGGAGCCGTCCGGGCTTCTTGAGCTTCAACGCTGCTCTCCCTTCGCTCACACGGTCCGCGCGGAACGGCGGTACGAGATCATCGCGTACGAGCCGAACAGAAGCAGCCATCCCGTCAGCACCGCCACCGTGAACAGTCCAGGCGCCGATCCAGTCGTGACCGACCAGCCGAGGTCGGCGAAGCGGTTCGCCGGGGTGTACTCGGACAGCGCGCGCAGCCAGCCGGGGAACAGCTGCACCGGGAACCAGAGCCCGCCGACGACGGCCAGCCCCAGGTTGCAGGCCACGTTCACCACGCCCGTGGTCTGGGCGGAGAGCCGGTAGCCGTTGCCGAGGCCGAGCAGGGTGAAGGGGAGCGCGCCGAGCCACAGCAGGAGCGCGAGGGCGGGCCACTGCCAGACGTCCAGCCGGACGCCGTTGACCAGGCCGCCCGCCGCCAGCACCGCGACGATCGCGGGCAGCACCACCACCGAGCCGGTGACCGCCCGGCCCACGACCACCTGGCGCGGGCTCATCGGAGTGATCCGCAGCTGGCGCAGCCAGCCGCTGCTCTTGTCCTCGGCGACGCCCATCCCCGTGGAGAGGGCCGCGCCCAGCGCTCCGTACGCCGCCATGCCGACCATCGAGGCGGTCTTCCACTCGGAGGCGTTCGCGCCGAGGTTGGTGAAGAGCAGGTACATCAGCACCGGCATCCCGATGCCGAAGACCACGAATCCCGTGTCGCGCAGCGCGCGGCGGACTTCCAGCTTCACGTACGCGGCGGTCATCGCGAGATCTCCAGACGGGGAGGGGGAGAGGGAGGCGGGGGAGAAAGGGGCGGCGGGGGTCTCGGCCGGCGTCGGCTGTGTCATCGCGCCGACTCCAGTCCGCCGGTCGCGCCCGTCAGCGCGAGGAACGCCTCCTCCAGCGACGCCGGGGCGACCTCCAGCCCCCGGATCGCGTCCATCGCGGCGAGCGCGATCACCGTCGCGTCCGCGTCGTCGCTGCGCAGCCGGGCCCGGTCCCCGCGGATCTCGACCGACACGACTCCCGGGAGCCGGTCCAGGCCCTCGGTGCCCCGCCCGCCCAGGTCGAAGGCCACCAGATGGCCGCCGACCGAGCGCTTGACGCTCTCGCCGCTGCCGTCGGCCGCGATCCGGCCGCGGTCGAGGACGACGATCCGGTCGGCGTTCGCGTCGGCCTCCTCCAGATAGTGAGTGGAGAACAGGACCGTGCGGCCACGCGAGGCATAGCCGCGCATCGACTTCCAGAAGGCCTGCCGCGCCTCGACGTCCAGCGCCGCGGTCGGCTCGTCGAGGACGATCAGCTCGGGGTCGCCGGCCAGGGCGACCGCGAACCGGACGCGCTGGATCTGGCCGCCGGAGAGCCGGTCGGCGCGGCGGTCGGCGAGGGCGGAGAGCCCGGCCAGCTCCAGCGCCTCGGCGACGGGCAGCGGGCGCGGATAGGCGCGGGCCACGAACGACACCAGCTCGCGGACGGTCACCCGGGGGATCGGGCGGCCGTCCTGGAGCATCGCGCCGACCCGGCCGGCGGCGACGGCCCGCGCGGGGGTCTCGCCGAAGAGGCGGACCTCGCCCGCGTCCGGGTCGTTCAGGCCGAGCAGCAGGCTGATGGCGGTGGACTTGCCCGCGCCGTTGCGGCCGAGCAGGGCGACGGTCTCGCCGCGCGCTATGGCGAGGTCGACGCCGTCGACGGCTCGTACGGCGCCGAAGCTCTTGGCGGCGCCCGCGAAGCTCGCCGCTGCCGTCTCCGTCGCCGTCTCCGCGCCGTGTGGTGTCTGCGTCATGAGGAGCACGCTACGGAGCGGGGGAGGGCCCCCGGCAGATGCGGATGTACGGACTCGGCAGTGACAAATGTCCTGGGCGGCGACCTCGATCTGACATGGTGTCAGCAGTCTTCACAACTGTGAGGGCCTGCGTTATACATAGTGCTCGTCGGCCCCTAGAACGCGTTCTAGAACGGGCGCGGGCCGGTCCCGTACGACCTCGGTGCGGCCGACGGTGCGGACGGCCGCGCCGGGGTCTTTCACTTCCCAAGGAGCAGCATCCCCATGCCCATTGATGCCGCCAAGGCTCTCGCCGCCGAACCCCGCAGCGCCGAGATCAGCTGGGACTCCAAGGACGTACAGCTCTACCACCTCGGCATCGGCGCCGGCATCCCCGCCACCGACCCCGACGAGCTGCGCTACACCCTCGAGTCGAGGCTGCACGTGCTGCCGAGCTTCGCCACCGTCGCGGGCGGCGGCAAGGGCGTCGTCGGAGGGATCGCCGGGCCCGGGCTCGACATCGACCTCGCGTCCGTGCTGCACGGAGGGCAGACCGTCGTGCTGCACCGGCCGATCCCGGTCAGCGGCAGCGCGACCTCGACCTCCCAGGTCGCGGCCGTGTACGACAAGGGCAAGGCCGCCGTCCTCGTCCTGCGCACCGAGGCCGCCGACGCGGACGGACCGCTGTGGACGAGCGACGCCCAGATCTTCGTACGCGGCGAAGGCGGCTTCGGCGGCGAGCGCGGGCCCTCCGCGCGCCTGGAGCTCCCCGCCCGCGAACCCGACAAGACCGTCGACAAGGCCGTCCGCGAGGACCAGGCGCTGCTCTACCGGCTCTCCGGCGACTTCAACCCCCTGCACGCCGACCCCGAGTTCGCCGCCCGCGCCGGCTTCGACCGGCCGATCCTGCACGGGCTCTGCTCGTACGGGATGACGCTCAAGGCGGTCGTCGACACCCTGCTCGGCGGCGACGTGGCCAGGGTCCGCTCGTACACCACACGCTTCGCCGGCGTGGTCTTCCCCGGCGAGACGCTGCGCATCCGGATGTGGCAGCAGGACGTCAGCAAGGTCCAGGTGTCGGTCACCGCCGTCGAGAGGGACGACGCGCCGGTGCTCGCCGACACCCTCGTCACCCTCGTCGAAACATCGTGAAGGGAGCCGCACCATGCGCGCAGCCGTACTGCACGAGATAGGCCAGGACAAGCTCGAAGTACTCGACGACGTCGAGGCGGTGGGCTTCGGCCCCGGCAAGGTCAAGATCCGCGTCCGGGCCACCGGGCTGTGCCACTCGGACGTCTCCGCGATGAACGGCGTGCTCCCGCAGCCCGCTCCCTTCATCCCGGGCCACGAGGGCGCGGGCGAGATCCTCGACGTCGGCGACGGCGTCGCCGGTCTGTCGCAGGGCGACCGGGTGCTGCTGTGCTGGCTGCCCGCGTGCGGCAGCTGCCCCGCCTGCAAGCGCGGCCAGACTCAGCTCTGTCTGGCCGGCTTCATGAACGCGGGCACCCCCAACTTCAAGCGCCCCGGCGGCGACCTCTTCGGCTTCGCCGGGACCGGGACCTTCGCCGAGGAGGTCGTCGTCGACGCGGGCTGCGCCGTGCCGATTCCGGACGACGTGCCCTTCGACATCGCCGCGCTCATCGGCTGCGGTGTGACCACCGGGCTCGGCGCGGCGATCAACACCGCCGACGTGACCGCCGGCTCGTCGGTCGCCGTCATCGGCTGCGGCGGCGTCGGCATCTCCGCGATCCAGGGCGCGCGGCTCAAGGGCGCCGCCCAGATCGTCGCCGTCGACCCGGTCGCCTCGCGCCGCGAGGCGGCGCTGAGCTTCGGCGCCACGGAGGCCGTCTCGCCCGACGAGCTCGCCGACGCGAAGCAGCGCGTCACCGCGGGCGAGGGCTTCGACTACGTCTTCGAGGTCGTCGGCAAGTCGGCGACCGCGCGGACGGCGTACGAGACGACCCGGCGCGGCGGCACGCTGTGCATCGTCGGCGCGGGCGCGATGGACGACTTCCTCCAGCTCAACATGTTCGAGCTGTTCTTCGACGAGAAGCGGATCCTGCCGTCGATGTACGGCGGCGGGGACGTGCTCGCCTCGTACGAACGGGCCATCGCGCTGTGGCGGGCCGGGCGGATCGACCTGGAGTCCCTGATCACCCACCGCGTACCGCTCGCCGAGATCAACGAGGCGCTGGACCAGATGCGCACGGGCGTGGCGCTGCGCACCTGCATCGAGATCTGAACCGGCCGGGTGACCTGACCTGAACTGACCTGAGCTGAATTGAGTGAGCAGAACTGAGCTGAGAGGACCTGGAGGACCTGTATGTCACTCCCCCTTGAGGGCCTGAGCGCGATCGTCACGGGCGCCGGCCGGGGCCTCGGGCGGGCCGAGGCGCTCGAACTCGCCCGGCTCGGCGCCTCCGTCGTCGTCAACGACTACGGGCAGCCGGGCCGCGACGGCTCCGGCGAGGCGTCCGCGGCGCCCGCGCAGGAGGTCGCCGCCGAGATCGTCGCGGCGGGTGGAGCGGCGGTGGCCCACCTCGGCGACGTCTCGGACTTCGCGGCGGCCCGCGCCTTGGTGGACCTGGCGGTCGGCACGTACGGAAAGCTCGACATCCTGGTCAACAACGCGGGCATCCTGCGCGACCGGATGGTCTTCTCGATGAGCGAGAGCGAGTGGGACTCGGTGATCCGGGTCCACCTCAAGGGCCACTTCAACACCACCCACTTCGCCTCCGTCCACTGGCGCGAACGCTCCAAGGCGACGGGCGGGCCGGTCTACGGACGCATCGTCAACACCTCGTCGGAGGCGTTCCTGGCTGGCTCGGCCGGCCAGCCGAACTACGCGGCGGCCAAGGGCGGCATCGTGGGCCTCACCACGTCCACGGCGCTGGCGATGGCGAAGTACGGCGTCACGGCGAACGCGATCTGCCCGCGGGCTCGGACCCGTATGACCGAGGACGTCTTCGCGGGCTTCGCGGAGCCCGCGGCCGGCGAGCTCGACGCGCTCGCCCCGGAGCACGTCTCGCCGCTGGTCGGCTACCTGGCCTCGCCGGCGGCGGGGCGGATCAACGGGCAGCTGATGGTGGTGCACGGCGGGATGGTGGCGATCGTGGACCGGCCGAGGGTGGCCGCGAAGTTCGACACCGCGAAGGAGGCCTTCAGCTACGAGGAGCTGGACGGCCTGCTCTCCGGGCACTTCGCGACCAGACCGCCGAACGAGACGTTCGCGGCGGCGGAGGTGCTGGGACTGAAGCGGGGGTAGCGCACGCGGGGTGGGGGAGGGGCGGGGCGGCGGGCTGGGGGTGGCTGAGGGTGGCTGCGCTGGGGTGCGTCGCCTGCTCGGCCTGCGGGATGCGACGCCTGACGGGCACGGGGTGCGATGCCTGTACGGCTGGTGATGCGTGGCCGGTTTGGCCTGCGGCTGGTCGCCTGTACGGCGGGGGTTCTCGCCGGTAGGGGCCTTCGGGTGTGACGCCTGTACGGCTGGGTGTGCGTGGCCGGTTTGGCCTGCGGCTCGTCGCCTGTACGGCGGGGGTTCTCGCCGGTACGGCCAGCTGGACGCGTCGCCAGTACCGCCTGCGGGGCCCGCCGCCCGTACCGCCCACGGGGCCCCCGGCCCCTACGCCCCCCCATGTCGTCGATCGCCGGACGGGCATGGGTCGCTCGTTCGGCGATCGGGGCGACCGGTCGAGGCGGCCCGCGGGTCAGGCCCCGCCGTCGTCCCCGGGGCGGCGGTGGCGGCCGTGCACGGGCGCCGCAGTGTCCTCCGACGCCGCGGTCCCCCGGTGTTTCCCCGCGCCGCTTGCTTCCGTCCCTTCCGCGGCCGCCTCCTGCGGGCGCGTCTGAGTCGTGTCGGTGAGGGCTTCAGACATGAGAGAAGTTCATCCTGTCGTGATCGTTTTCGCTGCCCGACGCATTTAACCAGGGCTTGTACGCCCAGTGAGCGGGGCCTGCTGCAAGGGAACCGGCTTGCAAGCGACTTGTGACGGCTGCGTGATCACATTCGGCGCGCACACGTCCTCCGGCCCGTCGACCAGCGCCACCCCGCACGGCGCCGCGCTCGTCGCGTACGGCAGGCGCAGCACGCCCTCCCTGCTCCACAGCCCCGCTCCCGCCAACCAGCCCTCGGGCGCGGGCAGCTGATGCAGCCTCCGGCCGGAGGGCCGCCAGACGCCCAGCCAGCTTCCCGCGGCCCCGTCGATCCGCAGCGCCACCGCGCAGTTCTCCGGCATCAGCACCTGGCCGGGCTGCACGGCGAACGGCGTCACCGCGCAGTCCGCGAGCCGCAGGCAGTCGGGGAAGCGGACGGGCAGCAGGCTGCCCAGCACGCCCCAGCCGAGCCGGTCGTGGCCGGGCGCGTTCGACCGTACGAGCAGCAGACCGCTGTCGAGGTCCGCGAGCAGCAGCCGGTCGTCGCTGTCCTCGGTGATCTGGAGCAGCGGCGAGACCTCCCCGCCCCGCTCCAGATCGACCGCCACCGCCTTCACCGGGCCGCCGTCCAGCTGCTGGTCCAGCGAGAGCATCCGTCCCGTGCCGTCCAGCCAGACCCCGCCCGAGCACCGCCCCGGCACCTCGGCGACGTGCTCGGGGCCGAACGATCCGCCCGCCACCAGCCAGACGCCCGTGGACGCGTGGCCGGGCGTCAGGGCGTACGCGCTCACCCCGTCCGGCGACGGCGGAAGCATCGTCAGCTCGGCCGACTCGATCCCGCCGAGCGACAGTTCGCCCGTCTGCGGCCCGGTCGGATAGAGCAGCGAGAAGGCGTGCCGCCCCGCCACCCGCCGCCGGATCAGCACCCGCCCGTCGACGAACGGCAGCACCTCGGCGTCCCGCTCCTCCGGCTGCCCGAGCGGCAGCGGCACGGCGTAGGGCTCCGGCCCGTCCAGCGTCCACCGTTCCGGGAACAGAGCCTCACCGTCCCCCGCCAGCCGCGCCGCATAGGCGCCGTCCGCGGAGATCGTGAATCCCGAACTTCCCACGACGTCGTCCTCCGCCCTGTCTTCCGCGGCGGCTTCGATGGCACAGACTGTCATCGGCTCGTCACCTCCGGCGACGAAGCTAGGTTCGCACTTCCTGCCGAACAACACGTGAACCGCGTCTTCACACATAAGGGTGGCCAACCGGCGGTTCGCCTGAGAGGGAGGAGGCGGTTGTGCTCGACGGGGAGGCGGAGCCTGCGGTGAGGCGCCCCTAAGTTATGTGGATCAGAAGGTTGTCGCGCAGGGCGGCAAGGAGTCGCCGGTGCGGTGCCCAAGATCGCGGCCACACGCACGGACGCGGCGCCCGGCCCGTTCCCGCTGAGCCTGAGCGCCAGGAACCCGGTCGCGAACCCAGTCGCGAACCCGGTCGTGAACCCCGTCGAGCGGCGGGCGGGAGCGTCCCCCCGGGGGTCCCCCTGGGTCCCCGGGTCCCCCGGCTCCCACCGGGTCCGGCGGGGTCGGAAGGCATCGGGAGACAGTCGGGCCACCGGGCCAGGACGCAGGGGCGCGGAGGCCAGGTAGCCTTTGCTCCGTGCCCCGTCTGTCTGAAGTCATCGCCGCGCTCGACGCCCTGTGGCCCCCCGAGCGGGCCGAGGAGTGGGACGCCGTCGGCACGGTCTGCGGAGACCCCGGCGCCGAGGTCGGCCGTGTCCTGTTCGCCGTCGACCCCGTCCAGCAGATCGTCGACGAGGCGGTCGAGCTGGGCGCGGACCTGATCGTCACCCACCATCCGCTCTATCTGCGCGGTACGACGACGGTCGCCGCCGGCCACTTCAAGGGCCGGGTCGTGCACACCCTGATCAAGAACGACATCGCGCTGCACGTCGCGCACACCAACGCCGACACCGCCGACCCAGGCGTCTCGGACGCCCTCGCGGGCGCGCTCGACCTGAGGGTCGTCGGCCCGCTCGTGCCCGAGAACGGACTGGGCCGCGTCTGCGAGCTCGACCGCCCCGAGACGCTGCGCGAGTTCGCGGCGCGCGCCGCCAAGCGGCTGCCCGCCACCGCGCAGGGCGTCCGGGTCGCCGGCGACCTCGACGCGCTCGTGCGCACGGTCGCCGTCAGCGGCGGCTCGGGCGACAGCCTCTTCGACGCCGTGCGAGCGTCCGGCGTGGACGCCTTCCTCACCGCCGACCTGCGCCACCACCCCGCGTCGGAGGCCGCGCAGCAGTCGCCGCTCGGCCTGGTCGACGCCGCGCACTGGGCCACCGAGTGGCCCTGGTGCGAGCTGGCGGCGACCCAGCTCGACGAGATCTCCGACCGCCATGGCTGGGGCCTGCGGGTCCATGTCTCGAAGACGGTCACCGACCCCTGGTCATCCCACCACTCTTCCAATGGAGCCCCCAACTGAACGCCGCGCCCGCCGACCAGATCCGACTTCTCGACGTCCAGGCCCTGGACGTACGCCTGTCGCAGCTCGCCCACAAGCGGAAGTCGCTGCCCGAGCACGCCGAGATCGAGTCGCTCTCGAAGGACCTCACGCAGCTGCGCGACCTGCTGGTTGCCGCGCAGACGGAGGAGAGCGACACCGCCCGCGAGCAGACCAAGGCGGAGCAGGACGTCGACCAGGTGCGCCAGCGCGCCGTCCGCGACCAGCAGCGGCTGGACTCCGGGGCGGTCTCCTCCCCGAAGGACCTGGAGAACCTCCAGAAGGAGATCACCTCCCTCGCCAAGCGCCAGGGCGACCTCGAGGACGTCGTCCTGGAGGTCATGGAGCGCCGTGAGTCCGCGCAGGAACGTGTCGCCGAGCTGACCGACCGCGTCTCCTCCGTCCAGGCCAAGGTCGACGACGCGACCGCGCGCCGGGACACGGCGCAGGAGGCCCTCGACGCCGATGCGGCTTCGGCGGCCAAGGAGCGCGAGGTCGTGGCCGGCTCCGTCCCCGCGGACCTGCTCAAGCTGTACGAGAAGCTGCGCGTCCAGCAGGGCGGGGTGGGCGCCGCCCGTCTCTTCCAGCGGCGCTGCGAGGGCTGCCAGCTGGAGCTCAACATCACCGAGGTCAACGAGGTCAAGGCGGCCTCCCCGGACACGGTGCTGCGCTGCGAGAACTGCCGCCGCATTCTGGTCCGCACCTCCGAGTCGGGTCTGTAATGCGGGAGTTCGTCGTCGAGGCCGACGGCGGCTCCCGGGGGAACCCGGGTCCGGCGGGGTACGGCGCGGCCGTGTCGGACGCCCGGACGGGGGAGACGCTCGCGGAGGCGGCCGAGTACATCGGCGTGGCGACCAACAACGTCGCCGAGTACAAGGGCCTGATCGCCGGCCTGAAGGCCGCGAAGGCGCTCGACCCCGAGGCGTCGGTCCGGGTCCGGATGGACTCCAAGCTCGTCGTCGAGCAGATGTCGGGCCGCTGGAAGATCAAGCACCCGGACATGAAGCCGCTGGCGGCCGAGGCCGCCCGGGTCTTCCCGCCCGCCCAGGTGACGTACGAGTGGATCCCGCGCGAGAAGAACAAGCACGCGGACCGGCTGGCCAACGAGGCGATGGACGCGGGCAAGAAGGGCAGGCAGTGGGAGCCCTCGCGCTCCACGGCCGACCTCGACGCGCGCGACGCCGAGGCGGCGCGGGTGGTCGGCGACGCGGCCGCGGGCGCGGCGAAGGCCCGTGCGGCGCTGGCGGGCGGCGGCCGTACGACCGGGCCCGAGGAGTCGTCCGACGCCCAGCCGGTGATGTCCTCCGAGACGTCGTCAGCGGGGTGGGGCGCGTCCGCCGACATGGGCCCGCCGGCCACATTCGTGCTGCTGCGGCACGGCGAGACGGCGCTGACCCCGGAGAAGCGATTCTCCGGCAGCGGCGGAACCGACCCCGAGCTGTCGGCGATCGGCCGCCGTCAGGCGGAGGCGGTCGCCGCGTCCCTGGCGGCGCGCGGCACGATCGAGGAGATCGTCAGCTCGCCGCTCAAGCGCTGCCGCGAGACGGCGGAGGCCGTGGCGGCCCGTCTGAACCTGGACGTCCGCATTGAGGAAGGCCTGCGCGAGGCGGACTTCGGCGCATGGGAGGGCCTGACCTTCGGGGAGGTCCGCGAGCGCTACCCCGACGACCTGACGGCCTGGCTCGACTCTCCGAAGGTCGCCCCGTCGGGCGGCGGGGAGAGCTTCGCGACGGTCGCCCGCCGCGTCGCGGCGACCCGGGACAAGCTGCTCGCCCGCTACGCGGGCCGCACGGTCCTCCTGGTCACCCACGTCACCCCGGTCAAGACCCTGGTCCGCCTGGCGCTGGGCGCGCCGCCGGAGTCCTTGTTCCGGATGGAGCTGTCGGCCGCGTCGCTGTCGGTGGTGGCGTACTACGGCGACGGCAACGCGTCGCTGCGACTGCTGAACGACACCTCGTATCTGCGGGGCTAGTCCGTAGATCCGTAGATCCGTAGCCAGTCGGAGGAGGGCGGGGGGCGCGCACGGCCCGAAAACGAGGTGCGCCGCCCGCCCCGCCCGTTGGACCATCGCCCATGCCCTGGCACCTCACCGCAGACCTCGCGTCCTTCCTCGCGACCGCCCGCCCGCACCTCACGCGCGACCCCGCCCGCTGCACCGCCCTGCTCACCATCGCCGAGACCCTGCGCAAGCACGGGCCGTACGCCTACGGGGGCGAGGCGCCGGCCAGATTCGGGTGGTGGCAGGAGCGGGAAGGCGGGCCCGTCGAGGGCGTGTTCCTCCAGACGCCTCCGCAGGCTCCTCTCCTGGGGCCCATGCACCCGGACCTCGCCCGCGAGCTGGCGGGCGAGCTGCGTACCGCCGGACCGCCCGTCTCCGGGGTGAAGGGGGAGGACGGCGTGTGCCAGGCCTTCGCCGACGCTTGGGCGGGCCAGGGCCGGTGGCGCGTCGAGACGCGGCTGCGGCTCTTCCGCCTCGGCACGCTGGCGCCCCCGCACCCCGCCCCTGGCGGCGCCGCCCGCCGGGCCACGCGGGACGACGTGCCTCTCGCGGCCGACTGGCTGAAGGCGTTCGCCGCGGACGTCGGCGACACCCGAGGCGCCGACCAGACCGACAACGCCGTACGCCGCGTCGACGACGGCTGCCTCTTCCTCTGGGAGACGGACGGGCGGCCGGTCTCCCTGGCCTCCCGTTCGCCACTGATCGCCGGGCAGTCGAGGGTCTCGCCCGTCTACACCCCGTACGAGCTGCGCGGACGCGGATACGCGGGCGCGGTCACCGCCGCCGTCAGCCGCGACGCCCTGGACGCCGGCGCCGAACAGGTGCTGCTCTTCACGGACTTGGCCAACCCCACCAGCAACGCCCTGTACCAGCGCCTGGGCTACCGGCCGTTGAGGGACTACGTGGACCTGGAGTTCCACACCGACGCGGACCCGGCCGCCGACGCGGACGCCGACGGCTAGGGCTAGGGCTAGGGCTACGGCTCTGGCGACGGCGAGCAGTGCGCCGAGCCGGAGTCCGTGGGCGGCGGGAAGGTCGCAGGCGCGGAGGTCACAGGCCCGGCGGTCACAGGCGGGGCCTGAGCCGCGCCGCCTGATCCGCCAGCCGCTCCACGCGCGCCCAGTCCTTGGCCGCGACCGCGTCCGCCGGCAGCATCCACGTCCCGCCCACGCAGCCGACGTTCCGCAGCGCGAGATAGGAGGGCGCGGAGGCGAGCGAGATGCCGCCGGTCGGGCAGAACCTCGCCTGGGGCAGCGGCCCCGCGAGGGACTGGAGGTACACCGTGCCGCCGGCCGCCTCCGCCGGGAAGAACTTCATCTCGCGCACCCCGCGCTCCAGCAGCGCCACGACCTCCGACGTCGTCGACACCCCGGGCAGGAAGGGCACGCCCGCGGCCTTCATGGCCTCCAGCAGCCCGTCCGTCCACCCGGGGCTCACCAGGAACCGCGCACCGGCCGCCACGGACTCGTCAACGCTCTCCGCCGAGAGCACCGTGCCGGCGCCGACCACGGCGTCCGGCACCTCGTCGGCGATCGCCTGGATGGCCTCGAGAGCGCTCGGCGTCCGCAGCGTCACCTCGATGACCGGGAGCCCGCCCGCGACCAGGGCCCGAGCGAGCGGCACGGCGTTCGCGGCGTCCTCGACGACGACCACGGGGACGACGGGCGCGAGATCCAGGACAGAGGGCATGGAGGTCATACGGCCATCCTGCCCAAGGGGTTTAGCCGCCGCAACGAACGTTGCAGAGGGTGCAACGGGAGTGGTCCTACGGGTCGCCCAATGGAGCGGTCTGGCGGATCGCCAGTGGAGCGCTCTTGCGGATGGCCCAGTGGAGCGGTCTTGCGGGTCGCCTAGTGGATCTGCGTCACCAGCACATCCAGCGACCACGGCTTCCCCGCCTTCTCCGGAGCCTGTGCCTCCACCGTGTACCCCAGCTCGCGCAGCGTCTCCACCAGCTCCGCGGGGCCCGCCGGCTTGGCGCCCGTCGTCAGCAGGTCCCGCACCAGACGGCCCTTCGTCGCCTTGTTGAAGTGGCTGACGACCTTCCGGGTCGGAGCGTGCAGCACCCGTACCGTCGCCGTGCGCCCGGCCACCTCGCCCTTCGGCTTCCACGCCGCCGCGTACGCCGCCGAGCGCAGGTCCAGCACCAGACCGTCGCCCGCCGCCTCCGGCATGACCGACGCCATCGGGCCCCGCCAGTGCGTCCCCAGCGCCCCGAGCCCCGGCAGCCTCACGCCCATCGAGCAGCGGTAGGAGGGGATCCGGTCGCTCACCCGCACCGCGCCCCACAGCCCGGAGAAGACCAGCAGCGACTGCCGCGCCCGCCGCCGGGCGTCCGCCTCCAGCGTCGCGAGGCCCAGCGCGTCGTACAGCACGCCCGTGTAGACCTCCCCGGCCGGCCGCGCGCCCGCGGTCCGCAGCTCGAGGTTCTTCGCGATCTCGCCGCGCAGGCCGTCGCTCAGCCCGAGCACCTCCTGCGCCTTCTGCTCGTCGGCCGCGCACAGCTCGACCAGCTCCTCCAGCACCGCGGCGCGGGCGTCCGCGAGCCCCGGCAGCGACAGCGACTCCGGCTTCAGCGGCGCCCCGCGCCCCGAAGAGGCCTTTCCTTCGGAGGGCGGCAACAGCACGAGCACGGCGGTTCTCCTTCGTAACGTACGGCGCGGGGGGTGCGGCCCCCGCGCCAGCGTACGGGGTGCCAAGGCCACGCCCCCGCCATACGCTCGGTCCATGCCACGCCGCCATATCCATGTGACCGGCGCCGCCGAGGCGCCGCTGCGGGCCGCCCTGCGTGAGCTGCGTACGACGCTCGACGTCCCGGGCGCCTTCCCGCCCGCCGTCCTCGCGGAGGCGGAGTCCGCCGCGCGGGCCCCTCGGCTGCCCGACCACGACGCCACGGACATCCCGTTCTTCACCCTCGACCCGCCGACCTCCGTCGACCTCGACCAGGCGATGCACCTCGCCCGCAGGGGCAGCGGCTTCCGGGTGCACTACGCCATCGCCGACGTGGCCGCCTTCGTCGCCCCCGGCGGTGCGCTCGACGTCGAGGCGCACCGGCGGGTGCAGACGCTCTACTTCCCGGACGAGAGGGTTCCGCTGCATCCGCCGGTGCTCTCCGAGGGCGCGGCCAGCCTGCTGCCCGACCAGACCGCGCCCGCGCTGCTGTGGCGTATCGACCTGGACGCGGAGGGCCGCACGGTCGACGTCGACGTACGCAGGGCGCTGGTGCGCAGCCGGGCCAAGCTGGACTACGAAGGAGTGCAGCGCCAGATCGACGCGGGCGCCGCGGAGGAGCCGGTGGCGCTGCTCAAGGTCATCGGGGTGCTGCGCGAGCAGCGCGAGATCGAGCGCGGCGGGATCTCGCTCAACGTCCCCGAGCAGGAGATCGTCCAGCGGGACGGCGCGTACTTCCTGGAGTACCGCGCCCCGCTCCCCGCCGACGGCTGGAACGCCCAGATCTCCCTGCTCACCGGCATGTCCGCGGCCGACATCATGATCGCGGCCGGAGTCGGCGTCCTGCGCACCCTGCCCACCGCGCCGGACGGGGCCGTGGCGCGGCTGCGGCGGTCGGCGAAGGCGCTGCGGATCGAGTGGCCGCACCACGTCTCGTACGCGGAGGTCGTCCGCTCCCTCGACCCGCGCGACGCCCGCCATGCCGCGTTCCTCCAGGAGTGCACGACGCTGCTGCGGGGCGCCGGGTACACCGTCTTCGCCGGCGGGGAGATCCCCTCGCCGGCGGTGCACGGCGCGGTGGCGGACGAGTACACGCACTGCACGGCGCCGCTGCGGCGGCTCGTCGACCGGTACGCGGGGGAGCTGTGCGTGGCCGCGGTCGCCGGGCGGGAGCCGCCCGAGTGGGTCTCGGCCGCGCTGGAGGCGCTGCCCAAGGAGATGGCGGAGGGGTCCCGCCGGGCCAACGCGGTGGAGCGCGGGTGCGTCGACGTCGTCGAGGCGGCGCTGCTCAGGGAGCGGGTCGGGGAGGTCTTCGACGCCGTCGTGGTGGACGTGAAGGAGAACGAGCCGACGGTCGGCACGGTCCAGCTGGAGGAGCCGGCGGTCGTGGCCAGGATCGAGAGCGAGGACGGCCGACTGCCGCTGGGGGAGCGGCTGAGGGTCCGGCTCACGCAGGCCGACCCGGCGCGGGGGAGGGTGCTGTTCGCTCCCGCGTGAGGGGGCGGTCGTGAGGAGGGCGCGACTTCGAGGACCGGCCCTACGCGACCGGCTCGTCCCGCTCCTGCCACTCCCGCTCCCGTGCGAGGCGCGCCTGGGCGAGGGCGGCGACCAGTGCCTTGGGGTCGTCGGCGTGGAAGCGGATCGTGTGCGCGCTGCCGGTCCTGCCCAGCGGCCGTACGTACGTCACCGGCCCGGCCAGCTCCACGGCCACCGTCGTCTGCCCCGCGACGATCAGATCCAGCGAGCCGTCCTCGCGCGCCTGTATGAGCCTCCCGTCGGGGAAACGGCGGTCCACGCGCGCGTGCACGATGTCCTCGGGCCGTATCCGCAGATCGAACAGCGCGCCATAGCGAATCCGCAGCGAGCCGTCCGCGCCGACCACATGAGGCCGCGTCACACAGGCCGCCTGCATCGCGACGAGAAGCAGCACGCCATAGACGTCGACGACCAGGGTGATCGCGTGCGCCAGCGGCCAGGGGATCAGCACCGCGAGCGCTATGGTCTCGATGACCGACACGAAGACGAAGCCCCACATCATCGCGGTCTGCGGCCCGGTGTACGCGACCGCGAGCGCGCCCGCCCCCACTCCGTGGCGACGCCGCAGCATCCATAGCGCGAGGCTGTGCGCGGCGCGCAGCTCGTGCACGAGGAGCCGACGGGCGACGTTCAGCGTCCGCGTCACTTCAGCCCCCTCGCACGCGCCGTGAGGGACTGGAGCATCCGGCGGACCACCGCCGCCTGCGCGGGCTCGAAGTCGGCGAGGAACGCCTCGCCGAACGCGCTGTCCGCCCCCTGCGCCCCGTCGCCCATCAGCTCCAGCAGCTCCTGCGGCATGCACGCGGCGAGGGCGTCGCCCAGCGGCTCGACCCGAGGGTCCTCGGGATCCGCGTCGGCGAGGTCGTCGAGGCGCTCGTACAGCCCCTGTACGCGACGGGAGAACTCGGGGTCCTCGGCCAGCGGCTGGAGCGCCGAGAAGAGCTTCGCCCGGTCCTCGGGCTCCACCACGGTGTCCAGCAGCGCCAGATGGGACCGGTCCTTGGCGGCCATCGGGGAGTCGCTCGGGGTGAGCGCCCCGAGGAGCCCGGCGAGCTCGGGCGAGACGGGTCCCTCGGCCGGCAGCCGCCCCTGGCGCGCCTGCTCGATGAGCTCGCCGAGCCGGGCGCGCCGCTCGGCGATGGCGGCCTGCTGCCGTGCCAGGTCGTCGTCGAGCTCGGCCAGCACCTCGGCCAGCTCGCGCCCGGCGTCGTCGGCGAGCACGTCGCGCACCTCGGCGAGGCCCAGCCCGAGCTCGGTCAGCCGGCGGACGCGGGCGAGGGCGACGGCGTGCTGGAGGCCGTAGTCGCGGTAGCCGTTGGGCAGTCGTTCGGGCTCGGGCAGCAGGCCGAGGTGGTGGTAGTGGCGGACGGTGCGGGGGGTGACGCCGGCGAGTGCGGCGATCTCTCCGATCCTCATGGCCTCAGTAGAAACCCTGACGCTGCGGCAAGGTCAAGGAGACTCCGACGGGCCGGACCCTGACGGCCGGCATCGTCAGCCGTGTGCCGGCCCGCGCTGCAACCCCGCCGGCCCGCATCTCGTACGATCGCGCCTTCGGCTCCTTCGGCTAGGGACTCCGCTCCAAGGAAGGCTTCCAGCGTGGTCGACCCCACCCGTGCGCAGCAGATCATCGCCGCGGCCCGCGAACTGCTCGAAGAGGAGGGCCCCGACGCCCTCACCATGCGCCGGCTCGCCGAGCGGGTCGGCATCAAGGCCCCGTCCCTCTACAAGCACTTCCCCGACAAGTCCTCCGTCGAGACCGCCCTGATCGCCCAGGCCCTGAGCGAGACCGCCGACGTGCTGGAGGCGGCCGAGGCCGAGGCCCCCGGCTCCTTCGCCGCCCTCGCCGCCGCCTACCGCGCCCACGCGCTGGCACACCCCCACCTCTACCGCCTGGCCACCGACCGCCCGCTCGACCGCGCGGCCCTGCCGGAGGGCGTCGAGGAACGGGCCGCGGCCCCTCTCTTCCGCGTCGTCGGCGGCGACCCGGACGCGGCCCGCGCGGCCTGGGCCTTCGCCCACGGCATGGCGATCCTCGAACTGAACGGCCGCTTCCCGCCGGGGGCGGACCTGGCGGCGGCCTGGGCGACCGGTTCCAGGGCGTTCGTGTCCGCCCACGCCAGGTAGCATGGTCGCCACGGCAGACGAGCCGGGCGGACGGCCGCGTGGAGATCTTCTGGATCTCCCCGAGGAACGTCCGGGCTCCACAGGGCAAGGTGGTGGGTAACGCCCACCCGGGGTGACCCGCGGGACAGTGCCACAGAGAACAGACCGCCGGGGACCGTACTCGTACGGGCCTCGGTAAGGGTGAAACGGTGGTGTAAGAGACCACCAGCGCCTGGGGTGACCCAGGCGGCTAGGTAAACCCCACTTGGAGCAAGGTCAAGAGGGGCCGCTGTAACAGGGGGCCCTGCGCGGACGTTCGAGGGCTGCCCGCCCGAGTCCGCGGGTAGACCGCACGAGACCGGCGGCAACGCCGGTCCTAGATGGATGGCCGTCTCCTCGGCCGCCGCGAGGCGACCGAGCGACAGAACCCGGCGTACAGCCCGACTCGTCTGCCGCTCAAGGCCCATGATCAGCCAAATGTGCTGGTCAGGGGCCACTTTCATGGCCCAGCTGAGGGTGGCCGCGGGCTCCCGCACGCCCGCGCGGCGGCGGCGCCGTCCGCCGCCTCCGCCCCGTCCGCCCCGTCAGCGGCGGATCGACCAGCCGCGTTCGCTGAGGGCCGTGCTCAGGGCGGGAGCCGCCGCGGGGGCCACCATGAGCTGTACCAGGCCCGCCTGCTGGCCGGTCGCGTGGTCGATGCGCACGTCCTCGATGTTGACCCCCGCCCGTCCGGCGTCCGCGAAGATCCGCGCCAGCTCGCCCGGTTGGTCGCTGATGAGGACGGCCACCGTCTCATAGGAGGCGGGCGCCTCGCCGTGCTTGCCCGGCACCCGCACCCGGCCCGCGTTGCCCCGGCGCAGGACGTCCTCGATGCCCGCCGCGCCGCCGCGCCGCTTGGCCTCGTCGGCGGACTGCAGGGCTCGCAGCGATTCGACTGTCTCCTCCAGGTCGGCCGCCACCCCCGCAAGCACCTCGGCGACGGGGCCCGGGTTGGCGGAGAGGATCTCGATCCACATCAGGGGGTCGGAGGCGGCGATCCGGGTGACGTCGCGGATGCCCTGGCCGCACAGGCGCACCACCGTCTCGTCCGCGGACTCCAGCCGTGCGGCGACCATCGAGGAGATGAGCTGGGGGGTGTGCGAGACAAGGGCGACGGCCCGGTCGTGGGCGGCGGCGTCCATGATCACGGGCACGGCGCGGCAGAGCGCGACCAGTTCGAGGGCGAGGTTCAGCACCTCGGTGTCGGTGTCCGGCATCGGGGTGAGCACCCAGGGCCGGCCCTCGAAGAGATCGGCGCTCGCCGCGAGCGGGCCCGAACTCTCCTTGCCCGCCATCGGATGCATGCCGATGTACGAGCAGAGGTCGAGGCCCAGATCCTCCAGCTCGCGCCGGGGCCCGCCCTTGACGCTGGCGACGTCGACATACCCGCGCGCCACACCCGCGCGCATGGCCTCGGCCAGCACGGAGGCGGTGTGCGCGGGCGGCACGGCCACGAGCGCGAGGTCGACGCGGCCGGGCGGCGGCTCGTCGCTGCCGGCGCCGAGGGCCACCGCCGTCCGGGCCTGGTCCGGGTCGTGGTCGGCCAGATAGACGGTGACGCCGCACCCGGCGAGCGTCAGGGCCACGGACGTGCCGATCAGCCCGGCTCCTATGACCAGGGCGGTCCTCATCGGACGCCGTCCTCGGGCCGGGCTGCCGTGCCGCGGAAGAGGGCCACGAGCCCTTCGTGCTGCTGCTCAGTGTTCACGTGCTCCATCCAGATTCGCAGGGCCCTTCGCCAAGACCGCGTCGGTCCGGGCGGCGGGCCGTTGTCCGTTGGCGCGCGCGCCGGGGTCCGCCCCGTCCGCGTGGAGCGTCAGTCGTCCCAGTGCTCGAGAACCCGGCGCCGGATCCGCTCCGGATACGCCTGGGCGAAGGAACTGTGCGGGAGCCGGCCCTCGCCCGGGGCGGGCAGCAGCCCGTCGTGGAAGACGATCGGGCCGGACTGGGCGGCGCGCTCGTCGTGCGTGTAGCAGTTCAGCAGCGGGTGGACGAAGCCGTACCACGCGTCCGCCCGGTCCAGGGGGTGGATCCGGGTGGCCAGCGCCCAGAGCAGGTCGGTGTCGTCGGCCGGGTCGATGTCGTCGTCCAGGACGAAGGTGGCGGCCGTGGCACGACCCGAGTGGGACTCGGAGAGCACCTTGCCGATCCGGTGCGTGAGCTCGGCCGAGTCGACGTCGGGCAGCTGCTCCCGCCAGTCGGGCGGGACGGTGACCACCATCCAGTGCGAGGCCGCGCGCAGCGGCGACCAGGCGGTGGTGACCGGAAGTCCGGCGGCGCGCAGCTCCGCCAGGACCTCGGCCGCCTGGCCGACGCCCGTCACGGTGTGGAACTCGTCCACCGGCCGGCCCTCGGCCACCAGCGGCCAGATCGGATCGTCGCGATGGGTGATGGCCTCGACCGTGTACACCGGCTGCATCGACGTCTCGGTGGAGCCGTATCCGGCGAACTCGCCGAACGGCCCCTCCCGCGCGTCGCGGCCGACGGACAGGTGCCCCTCGACGACGATCTCCGCGCCCGCGGGCACCTCCAGGTCCACCGTCTCGCACCGCACGACGTCGACCGGCTCGCCGTGCAGCGCCCCGATGTAGCCGGCCTCGTCGACCCCCGGAGGCAGCGGAACGCCCCCGACGAAGGGGATGGCCGGGTCGCCGCCCTGCACGAGCGCGTACGGCATCGGCTCGCCGATCTTCACCCACTCCTGCCAGATCATGCCGATGTGCTGCGCCGGTATCACCAGGCCGGTCATGTGCCTGCCGTCGATCAGCATGATGCGGGCGATGGACCAGTTGGTCCACCGGCCGTCCGGCGTCCTGGCGACGATGATCCCCCAGGTGTTGGCGTAGGGGCCGCCGTCGAACTCGTGGACGCGGGGCACCGGGAAGCGGTCGAGGGTGGCGTCGTCGCCCAGCAGCACGTTCTGCTTGCAGGGCGCGTCCTCGCGCGCGACCGGCCGAGGGGGCACGGGCTGCGCGTCGCGGGTGCGGGCCAGGTGGTCGACCAGTTCGGCCGCGGTGGTCTCGGCGGGCAGTCCGACGGACAGGGCGACCCGGGCCAGCGGCTTGCCGGGGGCGGCGCTGAGCGCGGCGGGCGCCCCGAGCAGCCGGAAGCCCGGCGCGACGCCCTCCACATTCTCGAACAGCGGGGCGGGCGACTGCCGTTCGCAGGAGAGACGGCTGATCGCTGCGGCCTCCAGGTCCGCGCTCACCGGCCGCGTGACGCGGCGGAGGTCGCCGAGGGCCTCCAGCGCGTCGAGGTAGCCGCGCAGCTCGCCGAACCGGATAGCCGGCCTGGTCGCGGGGTCGGTCGTGGGGCTGGTCATGGACGGGTGCTCCTCTGCTTCGCTCCGTTGTGGCGTAACGCGGGGACGTCGGCCGCGAGGGCCGCCCGCCGCTGCGGCGGCCGCGGAAAGCCGTCCCAGCGCCGGGCGCCGGCGACCTCGAGCCCGAACTGGTCGAGGACTCGTACGACGATGTGGTCGACGATGTCGTCGACCGACTCCGGCCGGTTGTAGAAGGCGGGCATGGGAGGCACGATCGAGACGCCCATGCGGGAGAGCTCCAGCATGTTCGCCAGATGGATCTCGCTGAGCGGGGTCTCCCGCGGCACCAGCACCATGCGGCGCCGCTCCTTGAGCGTCACGTCGGCGGCGCGGCCCATCAGCCCCTCGGCGTACCCGGCCCGGATGCCGGCCAGCGTCTTCATGCTGCACGGGACGATCACCATGCCGTCGACGGGGAACGAGCCGGAGGAGATCGCCGCCCCCTGATCGTCGGGCGAGTAGGCGACGTCGGCCAGCGCGGCCACCTCGCGGGCGCTCAGGCCGGTCTCCAGCTCCACCGTGACGCGCGCCCAGCGGCTGAGCACCAAGTGCGTCTCGACCTGCGCGTTCTTGCGCAACTCGGTGAGCAGCCGCACGCCCAGCACCGCTCCGGTGGCGCCGGTCATTCCCACGATCAGCCGCATCCTGCCTCCCGCAATCTTCCGTGTACGGAATATCCTTGTACTGAATATACTGGTCGTCATGACGAACACAAGCCCCCGACCACGACCGCAACTGGAAGAGGCGCTGCCGCATCAGCTGCGCCGGGCCGGGCAGGCGTGGACGACGCTGTGGCAGCAGCGCCTGCCTGACCTGACGGGTCCTCAGTTCGCGGTGCTGCTCGCCCTGGACGACCACGGCAGCCTGGACCAGTCCGCGCTGGGCGCCCTGGCGGCAGTCGACCGCTCCACACTCACCGTCCTGCTGGACCGCCTGGAGGCGCGCGGTCTGGTGACCAAGGAGATGGACCCGGCGAACCGCAGGCGCCGCATCGTCGCCCTCACCGAAACCGGCCGCCGGCGTCTGGCCGAGGCGGTCGAGGAGGCCGCGCAACTGCACGCGCGGGTGCAGGACCTGCTGGGCGAGCAGCGGATGAGCCAACTGGTCGAGATGCTCCGCGTCCTGGGCGACATGCCGGCGTAGTCCGCCTGCGGCGCGTGCGGACCCCGGCGGCCGGAAACCAGGGGTCCGCACCGCTGACGCCCACCTCCCCTCAATAGGGGGATGGGCCCTCCGAGCCGGCGCTGGAAGTGTGATCAGCGAACCGACTGGCTCCGCTTGGGAGGGCTGACGCATGGACAGACCGGCAACCGTGCAAAGGCTTGCCGGCCGCCTTTCCGGTCCGGCGCCGGTACCCGGGGACGACGGATACGCGGCCGATGCCGCCGGGTCCGACCGGGTCTCGCGGCACCGGCCCGCGACGGCCCTCGGCGCACGGGACGCGACGCAGGCGCGCAAGGCCGTCGCCCTCGCGGCCGAGACCGGACTGCCGACGGCGGTCCAGGCGACCGGCCGCGGCCCCTCGCGCGTCACACGACCTGGCGGTCCCCGTCCCGTACGACGAACGCTCCGTCATGCCGCGCGAGCCGGGCCCGGACGCGGCCGACGACCTGCTCCGCCTCGAAGGCCCCGGCAGTGACCGCACGGACACCGTGGTCGAGTCTCCGGCGCAGGGGCCGCGCGCTCGGCCGACTGGCCGCGGCGCCGGGCGGGGTCGGCCACCGGGACGCCGCGTACCGCCCGACCGCGCTCGGGCCGCCCGGCGGAAACCCGGAGCACCTCGTGGACGGCATGGCGCACGGGGAACGGGCCGCAGCCATTTCGACTTCCTCGCCGGACCGGGGACCGCCCGGCCGGCGGAGCGGCGCTGCGCGCCCACCGACTGCGCGCGGCTGGGCCGAGACCAAGGCCCGGTACGACCCGGAGAACCTCTTCCGGTTCACCCACGACATCTCGCCGTGTGCGAAGAGCCCTCGACCACCCGACGTCGCCGACTCGGCACACCTTACGAATCCTGGAAGGGAAGACTCTCGATGACGACCAACAGCGCGGTGCAGGCCCCGCCGCGAAGCGCACCCGGTGCGGGTTTGACCGGGCTCAGGCTCGGAGCTCTCTTCGGTCCCGTGATCTTCGGAGTGACGGCCGCGGGCGTGGCGCTGCCCGATGTCGCCATGTCGATGGAGGTCCGTCCGGCCGTCGCCGGCTGGGTGCTGACGGCGCACGCCCTCGCGCTCGGCGTGGGCACCGCGTTCTTCGGGCGGCTCTCCGAGAAGTGGGGCGTGCGCAACACCCTCCTCACGGGAGCGATGTTCCTGGCCGTCGGCGCGGTGCTGTGCCTGGTCGCCCCGAACTTCGGCACGTTAGTCGCCGGCCGGTTCGTCCAAGCGGCGGGCTCCGGCGCCATCACCTCCAGCGCTCTCACGCTCGCGTCGGCGGCGGCGCCCGAACACCGTACGAAGATCCTGGGGATCTTCGGGGCGTCCATGGCGCTCTTCTCCTCCACCGCCACCCTCATGGGCGGCATGGTGACGGACTGGATGCACTGGCGGCTCACCCTGGTGCTGCCGGCGCTCTCGCTGCTGCTGATCCCCTTCTGCCTGGAGCTCGCGGCCACCCGCCCGGGCTACGGCAAGGCAGTCGACGTGCTGGGCGGCGTCCTGCTGGGCACCAGCGCGACCTCGCTGCTCCTGCTCATCCAGGCCTCTTCCCTCGACCTCGACACCCCGCTGGTCGTCGCGCTGGCGGTGCTCCTCGTGCTGTCGGTGGCGGGCCTCGTGATGCACATCGGCAAGCGGCCCGACGGGTTCCTCTCGCGTGAACTGGCCACCGACCGGACCTTCCTGGTCTCCGCGATAATCGGCGTGGGCGGCTACGCCGGGCTGTTCGCCGCGATGTACGCGGTGCCGCAGATCCTCACCGTGCAGTACGGCTGGGGCGTGTTCAAGATCGGCGCCTGGCTGCTGCCGGGCGCGGTCGTCGGCGCGGTGGCCGCCCGCGTGGCCAGCAAGCTCACCGTCGGCAAGGGCGGCAGCCTGCTCCTGGCCGGGACCGCCGTGAGCTGCGCGGCGTTCCTGGGGACCGTCGGCATCGTCGACGGCGGCATCGTCGTCATGCTGATCGGCACGTCGATGGGCATGGCGACGTTCGCGGCCACCCAGGTGCTCACCACCGCCGTGCTCTCCAGCCGGCTCGAGCCCGCTCAGCGCGGCGGCGCCATGGGCGTGCTCAACCTGCTGTTCTTCGTCGGCGGCGGCATCGGCTCCGCCGCGGCCGGAACGCTCTCCGAGCACATGGACCTCACCAGCGCGCTCGCCGTCGTCGCGGCGCTTCCGCTGCTCGCGGGTCTGATCGCCACGATGCTCCCGCCCGCCCGGGCGCAGCAGGAGGCCTGACCGGGCTGCGTACGGCCGGGGCCCGTCCCGTGGGAGGGCCCCGGACCGTGCCGGCGACGACATGAGAGCGCCCCTCCCTTGGCTCGCTCCGATGGGAACCAGGGGAGGGGCGTTGCCGTCCGCGTGTTCAGGAGGCCGGGGCGTCCGGATCGGTGTCGGTGAGATGCAGGCGCCGGGACAGGATCCGCCGCAGCCCGTCGCGTTCGACGCGGAGCAGGTCGTTCTCGTGGCGCAGCTGCTCCATCCGGTCGTCCGCAACGGTGTTCGGCGAGGTCCGCGAGAGCAGTGCGACGCCGGCCGGGCAGCTCTGGCGACCATGGGAGCGCGCCGGAGGCGGCGTCAGTGCGTCCGAGGGATGCGGGTCCGCCGAGGGGAGCCGCCCGACCAGGATCGACTCGTGCAGGACGCGCAGGTCCCGTGCCGGCTCGATGCCGAGATCCTCGGAGAAGCGCATTCTGACGGTGCGGAAGGTCTCCAGGGCGTCCGCCTGGCGGCCCGAGTGGTACAGCGCCAGCATCAGCTGGGCGCAGGCGCGCTCCCGAAAGGGGTTCTCGGTGACGAAGCCGGTGAGATCGCCGATGATCTGCTGATGCCTCCCCAGCATCAGCGCCACGTCGAAGTACTCCTCCTGCACCGTCAGCCGGTCCTCGTGGAGCCTGACGACGAGCGCGGCCAGCGCCGAGCTGTCGAGGCCCGCCGTGACCGGTCCGCGCCACAGCGCGAGCGCGGACTGCAGCAGACTCTCGGCGCGCTCCAGCTGGTTGTCGCGGACCATGGCCCGCCCCTGGGAGACCAGCCGCTCGAACGCGAACAGGTCCAGGGCGTCGTCGTGCACCCTGATCCGGTAGCAGGACGGGTGCGTCTCGATCACGCTGTCGCGCTCGCCGCCCCTGAGCAGGCGGCGCAGGCCGGAGACGCAGATACGGATCTGCCCGTGGGCGGACGCGGGCGGCTGGTCCTCCCACATGGCGTCGACGAGCCGGTCGAGGCTGACCATCTGGTTCGGCTGCAGAAGCAGCGCCGCTAATAACTTCTGCCTGCGGGTCCCGCTTATCTCGATTTCTTCCCCGCCGTCCGTCACGAGCAGCGGGCCAAGTATTCCGAATATATAGTCGGCGCACATATCCATACCCCCGTGAGTGATGTGCGAAAATTTGAAGCGCGAGCGAGCGAACGCCCGTGACTGTGCCAATAGAGCTGCCATCGGCATTAGAGGAATGTCGATGGCAACTGTGGTTTCGGCGCAGGGCGGCGATCGTGAAAAGTATTTCCTGGTCCCCCCGGGAAATGCTATTCGTAGCGGTAGAACTTCGTGTGATCCAGCAGATCGGCGGGCGCCATGGTGTACCAGGGCGCGAGCTTGGTGTGCAGCGAGGGGACGTCCGGGTGCTCTTCCACCGGCAGGTACTGCGGAACGTCCGGGTGCTGCTGCTGCCAGATCGACCATGCCTTGTCGAGGAAGCAGTGGTGCATGAAGAAGATGGGGTCGTTGGGCGACCCGATGTACAGCATGTGGCCGCCGACCCAGGTGTGGCCGGCGCCGTGCAGCTTGCCGAGGTTGGCCTCATGGGGGAACTTCGCGTACCCCTCGAGGTGGTTGCGCAGGGACTGCGTCTCGGTTCCGTAGCCGGAGGTGTAGTTGTAGGGCGGAGTGTCGTACGCCGGGATGGCGAGGGTGTCCTCCAGCTCCTTCGACGTCGGCAGTACGGGGTTCGTGGCGCCGAAGTCGCGGACGAGGTAGTCCCGGTCGTCCGAGGTGTAGTGGCCGTTGAACGCGGGGTGCTCGTCGCCGACCGGAACCACGCTGATGTTGAGCTTCCAGCCGTTGCAGCGGGCGAACGGGCCGGTCATGACCTTGCGGTCGCCGGGCCGGCCGTTGCCGCCCATGAAATCGTCGGCCCACAGCGGCGAGTCGGTGCTCTGGTCCTTGGTCCAGTCCCAGTAGGGGATGGTGACGGTGGGGTCGAACCGCTGGAGCGCCCTCTCGAGGATCAGCAGGTACTGGCGGTGCCACGGGAACAGGCCCGGGCTCATATGACCCCAGCGCTTGCCGACGCCGCCGTCCTTGTCCAGGTAGTCGCCCGAGTTGATCTTTATATGGATCCGCACCAGCTCGTCGTAGACGCCTGCCTCCTTCACTCGGAGCAGCGCACGGATGAAGCGTTTCTTCTCCCTGGCGGTCATGTCGAGGTGGTTCTTGCGAACGGGAACCATCGGCTTCTTCCCTCTCGGTTCTCTCGCGGCCGGGTCAGGCATGGCGGTGGCCGGCGGACGGCAGCAGGTTCGCCCCGCGCAGTTCGTCGACGGCCTGGCGGCCGGCGGCCAGCGGGGTCGGCTCGAACCGGTAGTGGCACGTCGCGCTGAGGTAGGCGCCCTCGCCCAGCTTCATGAGGTGCAGTTCCCTGCCGTCGATGTGCACCTTCTCGGTGCTCTTCGACACGGTGATCGTGCGGCCCCGGTACTGCTCGGTGTGCAGGTCCCCGGACTCCTCGGCCCCCTGAGGCGCGGCCGCGTCGTCGTTCGCGGCGGCCCAGGTGTTGCCCGCGTGGATGACGGCGGCGGGCGCCGCCGCGATCGCTGCGGCGCCCGCCATGCCCTTCATCAGGTCACGTCGTTTCACTCTTGTCCTCCCGATTGACAAACCGCCAAATAGTGGTAGGCGTCCCGCGCCAGCCTGCCAAGGGGATATATCGGTGGTGTATCGCGCGCCGGTGGCCGGCGCGTCCGTAGCGGTGCTGCTCGGCTCTTCTCCTAGGTCAGGCCGGTGGGACGCGGCGCGATGTTGTGGTTGAACCGGAAGAGATTGTCCGGATCGACATGGGCCTTGATATCGGCCAGCCGGGCGTAGGTGGCCGGTTCATAGCCGCTCTCGGCGAGGTCCGCGGTGTCGGGACTGGCCAGGAAGTTGAGGTAGCGGCGCCCGGTGCCCCACGCCGCCATGCCGTCCACCACCAGCGGGGGCCGGTTGTCGGGGAGGGAGAGGGTCGACAGCGCGAACGCGGCGTCGCGGTGGTCGACGGCGTTCGGCGCCTCGGGCAGCCGCCCGACCGCGCCGCCCAGCTGCCGTAGCTCCACCACCAGGTCGATGCAGTCGGCGCCCGGGCCGGCCAGCGCCAGCAGCGCGTCCGTCGCCGCCTCGTCCAGCTCGCGGAGCATCGACGACCGCTCGTTGTAGGGGATCGGCTCGGTCGGGTCGTTGTGGATCTCCCCGCACCTCGTGTACGGCATGTCGGCCAGGGTGTCGACGACCAGCGGGCCCGCCGCGCGCAGGGGCTCGACCAGCTTGTTCCCGTCCTCCGCCGAGCCCAGGTAGGCGATCCGGACGTGCACGGTCAGCCGGCCGCGCAGGAAGGGCGGGATCGCCTCGACGTCCGGCAGCCGCAGCAGGGCCAGGGAGGAGGTGAGCTCCTCCGGTGTGGTCGCGGTCCACTCGCGCCAGGCATGCAGCACCTCCGCGGCGGCCTCGCCGGCGAAGAAGAGTCCGCCGCCGTACAGCCGCGACACCGGTACGAGGTCGAACTCGAGGGCGGTGACGACGCCGAAGTTGCCCTTGCCGCCGCGCGCGGCCCAGAAGAGGTCGGTGTCCTGGTCGGCGGTGGCCCGGTGCCACTGCGCGTCGGGGGTGACGATCTCCACGGCGGTGACCCGGTCGGCGGCGTAGCCGTACTTGCGGGCCATCAGCCCGAGGCCGCCGCCGAGGGTGTAGCCGATCACTCCGGTGAGCGGGGAGGAGCCGTTGAGCGGGGCGAGGCCGTGCTCGGCGGCCGCCTCGATCACCTCGAACCACTGGGCGCCGCCCTTGACCCGGGCGGTCCGCGTGGCCGGATCGATGCTCACGCCCCGCATCCGGCGGGTGCTGATCAGCAGCCCGCCGTCCGCAGCGACGGACGGGCCGTGGCCGGTGGCCTGGACGGCGATCGGCATCGTGCGGGCGGCGGCGAAGGCCACCGCCTCGCGCACGTCCTCGGCGCCGGCCACGACCGCCATCAGCTCCGGGGAGTGCTCGGTGATCTGGTTGAACCCGTCCAGCTCCTGGGCGAAGTCGTCGTCTCCCGGCAGCAGGACCCGCCCGCGGAGCCGTTCGGAGAGTTCCGCCGTGGCCGGCTTCGTGATGCTCTTGCCTGTCGTCATCCTCAGTCCTCCCGGACCCGGTCGATTGTCGGGACGGGAAGACTCTTCCAACCGCCAAGGCCGCGTCCCATCCCCCGTTTGAGGAGGATGTGGGCGACCGGCCGCCGGGGCGGACCCGGCAGCCTCCGCCGTCACGGCAGGGGGTCGACCCCGCCGAGGATCCGGAGCTGCCCGGCCCTCTCGCCGCGTATCACCGCGCCGAGTTCCTCCAGGTCCTTGAGGACGAGCGCCCGGGGTCCGTCGCACAGCGCGGTCGCCGGGTCGGGGCGCACGTCGGCGCCGACGGCCGGCGCCGACCGGGCGAGAGGCGGCACGAGGTCGCGCCCCCGAGCGGGACGAGCGTGCCGAACTGCTCGTCGTCGCCGACCAGTCCGACGACGGCGCAGCTCGTGCCGCGGCCGACGAACGCCTCGCCGCCCGCCGGCTCGACCCGCGCCACGACCGCGGCGAGGTCCGACGTCGTGGACCGCGGCAGCATCACGATCACCCTGTCTCAGCCCCGGACGACGGCCTGCCCCCAGTCCTCGTCGGGCCCGAACAGCTTCCGCGGCTTCATGGCGTCCAGCTGCTCCGCCAGCAACGCGGTCGGCACCAGCGTGCCCTCGGGCACCGCGCCGGCCACGCAGGGCACCTCGAGCTCCGCCTCGACGGACGCGGCGAGCGCCGCGGCGGCGTCCTCGCCGTCCGGGCCGGGCGCCTCGATCTCGACGACCAGACGGTCCTGTTCGGCCCTGGCCCGCCAGAACAGCACGCCGTAGAAGGCCGGGAGCCGGTAGACCAGCTCCTCCACCTGGATCTGCCCGATGCGCCGCCCGGCGACCGTGTAGCCCTGGCCGAGCCGGCCCATCACCCGCACGGTGGGGAGCTTCCACCCGCACGGGCAGTCCTCGTACCGCAGCTCCACCAGGTCCTCGAGGTTGTAGCGCACCAACGGCATCGCCTCGCGGTACAGCGGGGTGATGACCAGCTGACCGGTGCCCTCGGCGGTGACGTCGCCGGTCTGCGGGTCGTAGATCTCCGGCAGCACCCGGTCGGCCCAGAAGTGCATCCGGCCGTACGGGCAGTCGCTGCCCAGCGGTCCGACCTCGGTGCAGCCGTACTCCTCGATGACCGCGGCGCCCCAGATCTCCTCGATCCGGCGGCGACGCGCGCTGCTCATCGGCTCGCCCGCCACGTACAGCGCCCGCAGCGACGTGAAAGAACCCGCGGGGTAGCCGGCGGCCTTGGCCGCCGCGACCCACAGCAGGCACTCGCTCGGTGTGGACCAGGTCAGCGTCACCTCGAGGTCGCGCAGCACGCGCACGACCCGCGAGTAGGGCACCGCGAGAGAGCGGCAGTCGCCGGGGACGACGGTCGCGCCGCCGCGCATGGCGGCCCAGTGGGCCATGTGCCCGGCGAGCACCAGCCCGTAGGGGATGCGCACCAGCAGGGTGTCCTGTGGACCGAGCGGGACGGTCTTGCGGACGAACCGGTCGGCCAGATCGGTCCACTCCGCCTCGGTGAAGTAGGCGGGGGTGGGGTTGCCGGTGCTGCCGCTGGACTCGTGGTAGGTGGCCAGGCGCTCCTTGGGCACGCCGAGCATGCCGAAGGGGTAGCTGTCGCGCAGGTCCGACTTCCCCGTGAGGCCCACCGCGGACAGCTCCTGCCCGGCCTGAAGACGCCTCGCGTAGAAAGGCGAGTCGAGGGCGTGCCGCAGCGTCGGCCCGATGCGTTCCCGCTGGAGCGCCCGCAGTTCGTCGAAGGTCTTCCAGTCGCCGATGGCCGGCAGCGCGCCGGGCGCCGGCCCGGAGCCGGCGGCCTCGGCGTTCAGTGCGACGGTCACAGATCCGCTCCCGCCCGCGCGGCCTCGGTGACGGCGCCGGAGGAGATCATCTCCACGACCGCGGCGATGTCGCCGTCCATCTGCCGGTCCTTGGCGGCGAAGGGGGCCTCCTTGCGGATGCGCGTGTGCACGGCCTTGGTACGAGGGCTCATCTCGTCGACGCCGCGCAGCTCGACGGCCTGGCAGGCGGCGAGGAGATGGATGGCCGCGACCTCACGGGTCAGTTCGATCACATTGCGCGCGTCGCGCGCCGCGATCGGGGCCATGCTGACCTTGTCCTGGTTGTGCGCCTCGGTGGAGCGGGAGAACGTGGAGGCCGGGCCCGCGTGCTTGAGCGCCTCGGCGGTGAGCGACGAGCACGCGATCTGCATGCCCTTGAAGCCGTGCTGCAGCCCGGCCTCGGTGTCGTCGTCGTCGACCCGGGCGATCAGGTTGGGCGTGAGGCCGTTGTTGAACTTCTCGTCGACCAGGAGCGCGAGCTGCCGGTCGAGCAGGTCGGCGACGCCGGCGACGGCCGTCTTCAGCGAGTCCATCGCGGTGACGACATGCCCGCCGTAGAAGTTGCCGCCGCTGTACACGGCGCCCGTGGAGGGGTCGAACAGCGGGTTGTCGCTGGAGGAGTTGATCTCCACCGTCATCCAGGTGCGGATCCAGTCCAGCATGTCCCGCAGCACGCCGTTGACGTGCGGGGCGCAGCGCAGCGAGTAGCGGTCCTGGATGCTGCGCTCGAGCTTCTGGTAGTGCCGGCCGGCCAGCGGGACGTTCAGGTCGACGACCTGGTCGTAGGTCATCGCGAGCGCGGAGCCCTCGAGCAGCTCGTGGATGAGCGCGGCGCTGGCGCCCTGGCCGCTGTGCGGCTTCTCGTTGTGGATGAACGGCGCGTAGTGGCCCCGGTTGCCGAGCATGCCCTCGCTGGCCAGCGCGGTGCAGATGTCCGCCACGTCGGCGAGTTCGGCCGCCGCCTCGGTGTTCAGGACGGCGAACGCCGAGCTGAAGGAGGTGCCGTTGATCAGCGCGAGACCGTCCTTGGCCTCCAGCGTCACGGGCTCGAGGTCCAGCTCGGCCAGTACGTCCGCGGCCTGGCGTGTCTCGCCGCGGTAGCGCACCTGGCCCTGGCCCGTCAGCGCGTAGGCGAGGTAGCAGAGCGGGACGAGGTCGCCGCTGGCGCCGACCGAGCCGCGCTCGGGGATGGTCGGCAGGATGTCGTGCCGGAGGAAGTCCAGCAGCCGGTCCACGACGGGGAGGCTGACGCCGGAGTTGCCCCGGGCCAGGCAGTTGGCGCGGATCAGCACGGTGGCGCGCACGACCTCGTCGGAGGCCAGCGGGCCGGTTCCGTTCAGGTGGTAGCGGATCAGCTCGTTCTGCAGCCGTGCGGTCTTCTCCGGCGATATCTGCCGGTTGACGCTGTCGCCGAAGCCCGTCGTCACCCCGTAGATGGGCTTGCCGGTCGCGAGGATCTCCAGCTTCAGGTTCCGGGAGGCGTTCATCGCCAGCAACGCGTCCTCCGAGACCGCGAAATCCGAGCCTTCGCGGGATGCGGCGGCCACGGCCTGGCCGATGCTCAGGCCGTGCCCGTCAATCTTTATGGTCGTCACTTGTGGACACCTTTCTCGCCGGTTGCCCACGAGTCTTGACGGCTGATGTTTCCCGTCGATATCGGAAACGCGCCGCACGCGATATGCGGACGAGACGCCGAAGAAACCCGCGCTCTTCAGGGTTGGTCCAAGACCGGCACGGAGAAATGAGGAACCCCATGATCTCCAATGGCGCGTTCGGCAGGCGGCTCCGCCTGCGGCGCCTCTTTCGAAACGATCCCGAACGGCTGCTGATCGTGCCGCTGGACCATTCGGTGAGCCAGGGACCGATCACCGGCGGCGAGGGGCTCGACGCGCTCGTGGGCCGGCTGGCCGCCAACCGGGTGGACGCGATCGTCCTGCACAAAGGCAGTCTCCGGCACGTCGATCCCGCCTGGTTCGGCAGCACCTCGCTCATCGTCCATCTGAGCGCCAGCACCGTGCACGCTCCCGACCCGGACGCCAAGTACCTGGTGGCCGGGGTCGAGGAGAGCCTGCGGCTGGGCGCGGACGCGGTGAGCGTGCACGTCAACCTGGGCTCGGACGGCGAGCAGCGGCAGATATCCGACCTGGCGGCGGTCGCCGACGCCTGCGACCGCTGGAACGTGCCGCTGCTGGCGATGATGTACCCCCGCGGCCCCAGGATCAGCGATCCGCGCGACCCCGCACTGGTGGCGCACGCGGTGACCCTGGCCGCCGATCTCGGCGCCGACCTGGTGAAGGTCCCGTACGTCGGCTCGGTGACGGAGATGAAGGAGATCACCTCCCGCTCGCCCGTCCCGGTCATCACCGTCGGCGGTCCGCGCAACGACGACGAGGGCCAGGTCCTGGCCCATGTCAGCGAGGCGCTGAGCGCGGGCGTCGCAGGCGTGGCCATGGGCCGCAACGTTTTCGAGGCGCCCGATCCCGGCGTCATGGCCGCGAAGCTGGCCGGCCTCATCCACAGTGAGTGACTTCTAGGAGCCCTACGCATGAAGCTCAGTTGGCTGGACATCCGCAACCTCGACGAGGCGCGGGACGCCATCGTCCAAGAGGCGCTGCATCAGCGGATCGACGGCATCGTCGCAGCGGACCCGGCAGCCCTGGAGGGTCTGCCCCCCACCGTCGCCAAGGTGCTGTTCCCCCGGGGCAAGGCCCTCCCGGAGGACTTCGGCGAGGCCACCGTGGTCATCGTGGACCCCGACTTCCACAACATCACCCCCGCCGAGCTGGCGCTCAAGCACCCGGGGCTGGAGTTCGGCCGGTTCGTGGAGATCGTCGATGCGAAGACGCTGGAGGACGCCTGCCAGTCGGCGCGCACCGAGCAGTGGAGCCTGCTGCTGTTCCGAGACCCCACCAAGATCCCGCTGGAGATCGTCATCGCGGCGTCCGCCGCCTCCCGGGGCAGCCTGATCACGGTGGCGGCCGACGTCGAGGAGGCCGAGATCATCTTCGGCGTGCTCGAGCACGGCTCCGACGGCGTCATGATGGCGCCCCGCAAGGTCGGCGACGCGACCGCCCTGAAGACCGTGGTGAACGCCGAGACCCCCGATCTGACCCTGACCGAGCTCGAGGTCGTCAGCACCGAGCACGTCGGCATGGGCGAGCGGGCCTGCGTCGACACGTGCACCTACTTCCGCAAGGACGAGGGCATCCTGGTCGGGTCGCACTCCAAGGGCATGATCCTCTGTGTCAGCGAGACCCACCCGCTGCCGTACATGCCGACCCGCCCGTTCCGGGTGAACGCCGGCGCCATCCACTCGTACACGCTGTCCAAGGATGGCCGCACCAACTACCTCAGCGAGCTGAAAGCGGGCAGCAAGATCGTGGCCGCGGACGTCGAGGGCCGTACCCGGCTCGTCACCGTCGGCCGGGTCAAGATCGAGACCAGGCCGCTGATCTCGGTGAACGCGGTCGCCGCCGACGGCCGCGAGGTCAACCTGATCCTCCAGGACGACTGGCATGTGCGGGTGCTCGGCCCGGGCGGCAAGGTCCTCAACAGCACCGAGCTCAAGCCCGGCGACAAGGTGCTCGGCTTCCTGCCGACGGAGGACCGGCACGTCGGCTACCCGCTCGACGAGTTCTGCCTCGAGACGTGACGTAGTGGACGCGCTTCTGTTCGTCCCGGTCCGGGTCGACGACCTCGATGGCGCGCCGGCCGTCGTGCGTACGGCCCGGCTCGGCGCCGACCAGGAGCGAGTCGGCCTCGCCTTCACCGGCGAGGAACGGCTCCACGCGGCGCTGGGGCCCACCCAGCGGTGGATCCGGCTGTCCCGGCCCGCACTCCTGGCGCTGCTGAGGCCGCTCGAGATCGAAAACATCCGCGTCGACCCGCTCTACGTCGGACCGGAGATGCCGAGGATGCCGGAGGCGGCGGACCTGTCGGCCATGGACGTCCCTGCGGACGGGCCCGTCCTGGCGGGGACGCCGCGGCACGTGCAGTGGCTGCCGGACGAGGTGTGGTGACGGCCGGCTCCGGCCGCCGTCACCGGCCTGGAATCGCCAAGTAGCGTACGGTGGTACTCAGTTGGAGACATGCACGCTTACCTCAATGTCCGTAGGCCACCTCGGAACGGAGTGCCGGAGCATGCCCACTGCGATCGGTCGCGACGAGCTCATCTCGCGTGCCGGACGTGCCGACAGCCCGCACACGCTGTTCAGCACGCTCGCGACGCAACTGCGCAGGGCGGTCCCGTACGACGCCGCCGTCTGGCGGGCCACGGACCCGGAGACCGGGATGATCACGTCGCCGATCTTCGCGGAGAACATCGAGGATCACAGCTGCGCCGTCTACTGGCAGTACGAGCTGTTCACGGAGAAGATCAACCTGTTCCGAGACCTCGCGCTGGCCCCGGTTCCGGTGGCGAGCCTGTGGGAGAGCACCGGGGGAGAGCCCGAGCGCAGCTCTCTGTACCGAGGCTTCCTGGCGCCGCGCGGGGTCCACGACGAACTGCGGGCCGTGCTGCGGGTGGACGGCCGGCCGCACGGGTACGTCAGCCTGTTCCGCGAGAAGGGGCGAGCCGAGTTCAAGGCCGGGGAGCGCAGGTTCGTCGAGGATCTGGGCACGCCGATCGCCCGCCTGCTCAGGGCGTACGCCAAGCAGCGCCCCGAGCCCTCCGGCGACCCTCTGACCGGCACCGGGCTGCTGCTGTTCGACGCCGACGGCGCGCTCGTCTCGGCCAACGACGAGGCGCGGCGCTATCTGGAGGAGATGCCGGAGGGCCCCTACTCGCTCACCGCGCTCGGCATCCGCGTACCGCTGTGGGTGCACGGCACCGCGATGCGGGCCAGGGCGATCGCGGAGGAGCACGGCGGCGAGACCGCGCGGATCAGGATGCGCACCCGCACCGGCCGCTGGCTGGTGTGCCACGCGTCCTGCCTGCGGGGGGCCGACGGACGGGTGGGCACCTCCGCGGTGATCATCGAACGCGCCCCGATCTCCGACGTCACGCCGCTCATCGTGCAGGCCTACGAGCTGTCGGAACGCGAACTCGAGGTCACCCAGCGGGTGGCGCGCGGCCTGTCCACCCGGGGCATATCCGAGGAGCTCCATCTGTCGCCGCACACCGTGCGCGACCACATCAAGGCGATCTTCGAAAAACTCGGCGTGACCAGCCGCGGCGAGCTGGTGGGCCAGCTGTTCACCGAGTACTACGAGCCGGTGAGCCCGTCCTCCAACGGCCGGAGGGACTAGGGGGAGCTGTACGAGGGCGAGAGGGGGGCACGGGCCGCGAGGGCGGTTCTCGAGGGTGGCAACGAATCTGGATCGCGGATGAAGCTCGTTGCCAGGACTATCGCGGAGCCTGAGGCTTCCGGTGCCTACCGGTTCCGGGACCGAGCTTCGGCGCCGGCCCCGTGGCTGGGGCGACCGTGCTGTCGGGATACAGGACGCGCTGTGCCTCGGCGAGGTTCACAGCGAAGCCGTGGAACTCCCAGATGTGCCCGTTCCATCGCTCGATCACGCGGGGCGCGTCAGGATTCAGATGCGCCCCCTGCAAGCCTTTGCCAGGGACGAGAGGGACCGCACGGAGCCGTCCCACTTTCATGTCACGGCGCTCGGCCCATTCGGAGAGCGGCTCGTCGTCCATCGTGCTTCCTACGGGCTGGGGGCGGCTCCCTCGGAGGGTAGCGGTTCAGGCGAGCCGGTGTTCCCAGCGCAGCGACGGGCAGTCGTCGATCCGGTTCGTCTGCCCCTCAGGGCTTCTGACCAGTGGAAATGCAGGTCAGAGGTTTTTCCATGTGTGGGCGAGTCTCGCTCGACCCTGGGTCCGCACCGGTTCATACGGGACCGTGCGACTACGTACGCAGCCATGACGTGATGGCCAGACCGCTGGACGCTCAAGGTCTGTCGGTCAGGTGGTACTCGATCATCCCGTGTCGGATCCCGAGCCGCGTGAATCCCGCCTTGGTCAGCACGCGACCCGAGGCCGGGTTGCCGGGGTGGTGCTTGGCTCCGAGGGATTCGAGGCCGGCGGTGGTGAATGCGAAGACGACGAGGTCCCGGACGGCGCTCGTCGCGTAGCCCCGGTCCCAGCAGTCTCCACGCACGACGTAGCTCAGCCGTCCGTGCCCACCGGGGCGGCGACCTAGTTTGACGACGCCGACCAAGTCCCCGCCGATGTCCACGCCGAGGATGTATTGCTCGATCGGGTCGGCGGCGGCCCACTCCCGCACCCGCACCACGTACTCCTCGGCCTCCGGATCGGTCATTTCCGGGCGCCCGAGAAACGTCACGGCGGTCCCGCTGTATATGCGGCGAATCGCCGGAGCGTCTGAGGACGCGAGTGGCCGGAGCGCGGTCACGATTCCCCGAGGACGGCTGCCAGATCCGCTGAGGACGGCCGGTTCTCCGAGGCGGCGGCTAGGCACGCGCGGATGACTTCCTCGAACTGGGGGAACGCCCATGGGCGGACGTCGTCGAGAGGGAGCGTCGTGGCTTTTGCGATCGCCTTGAGCTTGTCCTCGCGCGGGGTGCCGTCCTCGTAGGAGACCGGCCGGTGTCCGGTCCAGCACCAGAACAGCGTCGCGCCCAGTCCCCAGACGTCGGCCGACGGCTCTGCCTGGATATGCGTGTCCGGGGTGGTCGCGAGGATGGCGTCCGCGATCTCGGGGGCTGTGGTGTGGGTGAGCGCGCCACGGTAGGGCAGGCGCGACCCATCGTTGGGGCCGCATGCGAGGGCGAAGTCGATGACCACAGCGCAGCCGTTGTTCGTGATCAGGGTGTTGGTGGGTTGGACGTCGGCATGGGCCCACCCAGCGGCATGCATCCGGGCGAGGCGCTCAGCCCACGTCCCGGCGACGCCCAGAAGCCAGGGGCGTACGGAGGGACGGTCGCCCTCGGGTCCACGTGCCAGAGCGAACGCTCGCCACATCGGAGCGCCGTCGACCCAGCGAACCGCGAGCCACCGGCCGCCCTCCCACGGACCGGCGGCGACCCGATAGCCGGGATTGAGCGCGCCCGCGTCGGTGAGGCGGACGATGTGGTCGTCCTCTTGGGCCATCTCGGCGGCCTTGTCACGTGAGGTCTCGCCGTCGGGGCTATTCGCCTTCAACGCGACGGCGCCCTTGGGGCCTTGGACCTTCCAAGCCCGAGAGCCCCGCCGATCGCTCAGGAGCCGGGTCGTCAGGGGCTCACCGACATGGTCCTTGAGGAGGCCGACGGCTTCACCGGGAGGAGGAAGCGCTTCGCCCATGTGCGGATCTCCGTCCAGTCATAGGGGATGTGCTCGAAGACGTCGTGGCCGTCGTCGTCAGCCACGGCGAGCGCGGCGGCCAGGTCGGGGGTTGCGTGGAGGAACTTCGGGTCGCGTCGGCGGACGGCGGCTCTCACGGGGAGGAACGAGACCGGAGCGGCCGGGATGCGTTCGCCGACCCGCGTGTTCTCTTCCTCGCCCGCGTAGAACTTGCCGAACATGATCCCCACGGGCCCGTACAGACGCTTGAGGGCCCAGTGCGGCCACGCCAACAGGTCGTGAAGCCGAGTGCAGGGGCCCTCGCCCAGGATGACGATGTTCTCGCACCGAAGTAACCCATGCGGCCGGTGAATCAGGGGACGCAGCCACTCGGCGGCCTGTACGCCGGCATGGAACATCTCGGCCTCCACAGCGTCCGCGCTGCCGTCGGCGTAATAGACGGTCCAGGTGGTCAGCCCCTGCTTGACGGAGGGGGAGAGGTAAGGGCAGTAGTCCGTCATCTGCCGTAGGTACCCCGTGATGTCGATGGACTGCGGCTTGGTGGTGCTGCCCTCAACGAGGCGGAGCGCCCCAGCAGTCGACCGGGACGCTCCGTCGATGCGCGTGACGGTCACCGAGGGCCCGGAGCGGCGTCGTCGCCGTCCCCGCTGGTGGGGCCGCAGTCCCACTCGGCCACAACCTTGCCGGTCTCCCTGTAGCGGGTGAGCGCGGCCTCGTCGAGGACGCCTTTCTCGTCAGTGAACCAGACCTCCGGCAGCGGCCCGTACACCTCCTCGTACGCGGCCACCCAGCCGATCGGGCCGGTGCCGTTCATCTCGTGGTGCCCCAGGACGGCCCCGGCATGCTCGGTGCTGAAAGCGGCGTACTCGGGGGTGGCGAGCATGTGGTGCCACTCGGCGTCCACCGCCCGCGAGAACATTTCGGTCAGACCCTCGCCGCTCTCGAACCGCTGCCCGGCGATGGCCAGGAAGCGGCCGAGCTCGCGGCGCTCGATCGTGGTGGTGCTCATGGTGGTGCTCCTCTCGACGGTCTTTCGAGTGGTGATGCATCCGCCTCGGCCTGTCATCAGCCGTGCGAGGTATGACCAGTCAACGACCGTGAGACGGCGACGGACAGGAAAGGTTGCCGTAGAGCTGCCTGCACGGAACCGGAAGACTTTACGCCCGCAATACCCAGCGGCTGGTTCGGACAGTACGGACCCGGCTACGTTCTGTTGCATGGGAGCGAACGTCATCCTCAAGCGCCGGATGGACGAACTCGGCCTTACTCAGGAGGAGTTGGCGCGTCAGATGAATGTCGCGCTCGAAGCGCTCGGAGGTAGGCCGGGCGACGTCTCTGCGCGGACGGTGCGGAATCTGCTCAACGGGAGCACTCGCAGGCCGATCGGTCGCACCTGCGCCGCGCTGGAAGCAGTGTTCGGGTGTCCCGTCTCGGCTTTAGGGTTCGAGCCACCACGTACTGCCGCACAAGCGGAGGACCCAGTGCACCGCCGTACCTTCCTTGTCGCAGCGACCGGAACTGCCGTCGCCGCTGCCACCCCGGCACGACGCTTGCGGCTGGGGCAGTCCGACGCCGACCGATTTCACTTGGAGTACGCCGACCTGCTGGGCGATGACTCGCGGGTCGGCGGAACGCGGCGGATCGAGAACAGGGGCGTCGAGCTCGCGTCGCGTATTCAGTCCTCGCTCGCCGACGGCGCTGCCTCGGACCGCGTTCGGCGTCAGATGTACCGACTCGCCTCCGACGTCACGTGCTTGGCGGCTTTTGCGGCCATCGATGCGAGCGCTCCGCAGCGCGCACGCGCACACCTGGACAAGGCCCTCACCCTCGCGGGCCTCGCGCGCGACAGCGAGACCATGTACCGGGTCTGGGACCATTTGATGCTCACTTCCAGCCAGCGGGAGAACCACGCCGAGGCTGCGGCCGGCGCGGAGGTGATGAAGCGTTCGTCGGTGGCCCGGCGCGACCCGTTGTACGCATCGCTGGGGCACTTGCGGCATGCCAACGCCTTGGCCAGGCTGCATCAGCCCACGGAGTCGCTGCGGGTCTTGAACCTCGCTGGGAAGGCATTCGGACGGGCCCGAGACGAGCAGCCATCGGCATGGATCGCGTTCTACAGCCGGGCCGAGTTCGACGCCCTCTCGTCGTACGTCTGGACAGCGCTCGGGGATCACGAGCGGGCCGAGTTCTGCCTTCATCGTGCCCTCGCAGCCATCCCAGGCGGCATGATCCGCAACCAGGGGCTCTACACGGCGCACCTGTCGCTGTCCCAGGCAAGGCAGGGGGAAGCGGAACTGGCTTGCGCAACCGGACGGAGGGCGTACGAGATGCTGCTGCCCGTGTCCGGGTCGCAGCGTACGACGAACACGCTTGCCAGAACGCGCCAAGTCATCGAGGCCGCAGACACGAAGGCGCCCGAGGTTGTGCGCTGGATCGAGGAGTCACGCCGATGGACCTGAGGTGGTACACGCACGCTGACGCAGGGGACGTCCGCTCCATGCTCCTGGACATTCACGACGAGGTGTATGCGAACGATCCTGCCCCGTTCCACTCGCGCGAAAGGTTCTCGTACTTCGTCGACTTGTGGTCAGGCCGCGAGGACTGGCGGTGCGTCTCAGGGTGGGAGAACGGCGGCCCGGTCGGGTACACGTACGGTTCGAAGTTCAAACCGGGCGGCTGGTGGAAGGGAACGGATCGGCCCAGAGGCGTGCGCGGCCGGATCTTCGCCCTGTCCGAGCTGATGGTGATGCCCCAGTGGCAGGGCACCGGCCGGGCGCAGCAGATCCATGACGCGCTGATTCAATCGGTCGACGTGGACTTCGTGACACTCCTCGTCGACTCCTCGCACCCCAAGGTGCAAGCCCTGTACGAGAAGTGGGGCTATGAGAAGCGAGACGAGGCCAAGCCCTCCGACGACTCTCCCATGTACGCGGTGATGGTGCGCACGCTGGAGACCGACTCCAAGTAGCCGTGGAATTGGACATCCTGCGGTCGAGTCTCCGATCTGGATCAACGAATCGCGGCGCTTTCGCGCACCGCATGACGAGAGGGACACGTGCATGAGTGACGGTCGGATCTTCCGTGAGGCGTGGATCGCCGGTGTGAACAAGCACTACCCCGGTGAGCCGAAGCCCGGCTACGTCACTCCGTGGGACGAGACACCCGAGTGGGAGCGCGAGGCTGCCGCCGCCGTGTACGGACAGGTACGCGACTTCATCAGGATCAGCGAAGGGCACGCCACACGGCTCACTCGTGAGCAGAAGGGCCGCTTCGTCGCGATCTGCTGGACCGCCCAGATGTTCAAGCATTTCGAGGACCCGAAGCCCGGATACGTCGCCGACTGGGCCGACCTGCCGGCCTGGCAGCAGGAGACGGACTCGGACATCTTCGAGCGCATCGAGCAGACCGTCTGACCCCTGAGAACGACGCCCGGGCAGGAAGAGTGGGGCCTCCCTCCCCGACGGGGGTGGCGGGGAGGGAGGCGGTCAAGGCCACCCCGGCTCCGGGGTGTTCGGCGTCCGGAGACGGAGCAGCGGTTCAGGTGACGCCATGGGCTGGCCCGTCGCAGGCCGGCACTCGGGCTCGCAGATCCACAGCCGGAACAGCAGGCCGAGGTGGCGCACCTCGCCCCAGATACGGCCGTTCCGGCCCAGGGGACGGCCGCAGCGGGCGCAGTCCATGGCCATCTGCTGGCGGGGGCGGAGCCGGGCCACGTCCGGCAGGCCGCCCATGGGCTGCCCGGTCACTGCCCGGCTTTCGTGTGCAGCTCTGCCCACACCCGTTTCCCCCAGCCCAGCAGGTCCGTTCCCCACCGCTCCGAGAGTGCTTCCACGACCACCAGGCCGCGCCCGTCCGTGTCCGTGGTGGAGGCCGTACGAGGTGCGGGCTGGGCGCGGGACTTGTCCACGACCGCCACCCGGACCCAGTCCGGGGTGGGGCGGCTGACGGTGACTCGGACGCTGCGGGACTTGGTGTGCTCCACGCTGTTGGTCATCAGCTCGGAGACGATCAGGGCGCCGTCGTCGGCTAGGTGGTCCAGCTGCCAGGCGGCGAGCGCCGTACGGACGAGCCGACGCGCGGCCGAGACGCTGGCCTCCTCGCACGGCAGGGTCTCGCTGTAGCCCGGGTGCCCGGTGGGGCGAGCGGAAGCGGTCACAGTCATCAGGGCCTCGTCGGTCGTGGGCGAAGAGCCGTGTCCCCCTGGAAAGGAGTGGGCACATGACTAGTTCAACGACCTGTCAGGCTTGGCTGGGAGGGCCGGAAAAGGGTGCGTTCTCCAGCGGGGGCCAGTTCAGAGGGCCAGGATGAAACCCGGGATCACGAACGAGACTTGAGGACGGCGCATGACGAGTCCGGACGGCATCGGCCACCTGCTGCGTGCTCTCCGCGAGGAGGCCGGGCGGACCAGACGCGAACAGGCCGAGCACTTGGAGCAGGTCAGCGGCCGGTACGTCGATCCGGAGAACGTCAAGCGGTGGGAGACGGAGAAGCGGCTCCCCATTCCGGACTGGCACGCACTGATTGCAGGCGGCTACGGCATCTCCGTGGAGGAGGTCCGGCGGGCGGTGGCCGCCAGCCGCCGGTTCCGAAGGCTCGTGTCAACATCGGTACTGCTGGAACACCAGGAGGAGGTATCCCCCGTGGAGCGAAGAGAATTCCTCGGCGTCTCGGTGCTGGCTGCTGGGATGGCCGCCGAACCATGGGGACGGCTGGCCGCTGCGGTCGCCGGCCCCAGGGTGGACGGCAAGGTCACGGACAAGCTGGTGGATGCCACGGCTGACATGTTCGTCAGCGAACACCACCTTCCCGCGCGGCTGCTGGCCGAACGTCTGGGCACCCACCTGGAGACCCTGACCGCCCTGATTCCCCGTTCCGGCCCTCACCGGCAGGCGCTGACCGTGGCTGCCGGAGAGACCGCCGCACTGGCGGGCTGGGCTGCCTTCGACCTGGGCGACATGGACGCCGCGCGGAACTACTACAAGACGGCCGCGTTGGCTGGCCGGGAGGCCGGACAGCCGGCGGTCGTAGCCCTGGCCATGGGCTACGCCTCGTACGCGGTGGCTGCGGACAAGGCCCGGGACATGCTGGCCGCCGCCCAGACCCACGTACGCGGTGCCGGGTACGCCGCCGCCCGTTCCTGGCTGGCCGCCCGCGAAGCCGAGGAGGCCGCCGCGACCGGCGACCGGGAGGGCGCGGTGCGCGCCCTGGACCGGGCCACCACGGCGTTCGACTACGCCGACCCCGATGCCGAACAGGCGTGGATTCGCTTCTACCAGCGCCCCCGCCTGGGCTCCCTGATGGTCTCCACGTACGCCCGGCTGCGCCACCGTGACCTGGAGCAGACCGCGCAGGACGCGCTCACCCACCTTGGCCGAGACGACTCCAAGGTCAGGATCGCGGTCCTGGCGGATGTGGCCACCGGCTACGTGGTGTCCGGCGACGTGGACCAGGGCGTGGAGGTGGGCAAGCGGTTCGTGCAGGCCGCGACGACCACGCCCACGGCGATGGGCCGGGAACGATTGGCCTCGCTCGCGGAGCTGCTGCCACCACAGCACGGTGCGGCGCGGGATCTCGCCGAGACCATCCGCGCCGCACTCGCCGCCTGATCAGTCCTTGGTCGTCTCCTCGCGCACCCACGACAGGTAGTCGTCGCTCCCGTGGGTGACAGGCGTGGCGATGATCTCCGGGGTGTCGTAGTCGTGCACCTGCTTGATGTGCGCCTCCAGCTCCGGGTACCGCTCGGCCGTCGTCTTGTACAGCACGCGCCATTCCTGGTCTGTCTGCACCGCGCCCTCCCACCGGTACACGCTGGTGATCGGCCCGTCGATCTGCGCGCAGGCCGCCACCTTGGCCTCCACGGCGCTGGCGGCCAGAGCCTGGGCCTTCTCGGCGGCGTCGGTGGTCGTCAGGACGGTCAGGTACTCAGCCACGGTTGGCCTCCTTCGTACGGCGTCCTCGGACCGTACCCGGAGCGTCGGCGCGCCCAACTAGCCCTAACCGGCCGCCGCGAGGACTCCACACGCTCTCCCCGGCGCACAGCCCGGCCCCCCCGCAAGGTCGCGTTCAGTGCGCGATGCCGTCGATCAGCTCCCGCGCACCCTGTCGCAGCAGTGCGACCGCCACCGACGTGCCCAGGGTCGCCGGGTCGAGGCGGCCCGCCCATTCGTGGGCGTTGAGCACCGTCTTGCCGTCGGGGGTGAAGACCCGGGCGCGCAGCGACAGGTCGCCGCTCCGCTCGGACAGCGCGTAACCGGCGATGGGGGAGTTGCAGTGGCCCTGGAGCACATGGAGGAACATCCGCTCGGCCGTCGCCTCGCGGAACGCCGCCGGGTCGCCGAGGCCGCTCACCGCGTCGATCGTGGTCGTGTCGTCCTCGCGGCACTGCAGGGCGAGGATGCCCGCGCCGATCGGCGGGCACATCGTCTCCACCGACAGGATCTCGCTGATGACGTCGGTGCGTTCGATGCGCTCCAGGCCCGAGACGGCCAGCAGCAGCGCGTCCGCGTCGCCGGCCGCCAGCTTCTCCAGGCGGCGGTTGGCGTTGCCTCGCATCGGCACGCACTCCAGGTGCGGGTGCGAGCCGGCGAGCTGGGCGATTCTGCGGACCGACGAGGTGCCCACGCGCGTTCCGGCGGGCAGCTCGTTCAGCGTCAGGCCGTCGGGGTGCACCAGCGCGTCGCGGATGTCGTCGCGCTTGAGGAACGCCGCGAACGTCGTGCCGGCGGGCAGCGGGCGGTCCGCCGGCACGTCCTTGACGCAGTGCACCGCCAGATCGGCCTCTCCCGCGATCAGCGCGGCGTCCACCTCCTTGGTGAACGCGCCCTTCCCGCCCAGCTTGGCGAGATCGCCCATCCAGCGGTCGCCCGAGGTGGTGACGGGGACGACCTCGGTGCGGACGCCGGGGTGGAGCGCGGCGAGCTCGGCGCGTACGCGCTCCACCTGAGCGAGGGCCATGGGCGAGGAGCGGGAGACGATGCGGATCAGTTCAGGGGCGGACATGGCGACCACCATAGAGCGTCCTTCTCGCGGCTCATCTCAAGGGCAGGTCAAGCGAGTTGAGCGGTACTGACGTTCGACATGCGGCCGTCGGATCGAACGCGCGACACGGCGAGGGGCGTGGCGTACGAGGATCACGGCCGGCGCCTGGGTCGCCCCCGGACCGGCCAGGCCTGACGTCCTTGCATGCGCCGCCCGGAGACCGGCCAGGCCCGGTGCGCCTAGGGTCCCCCGGAGACCGGCCCCGCGCCCGCCCGCCGCCCCCCTACCCCCTCCCGATATACGGCATCCTCGTCGCCATCACCGTCGCGAACTGGACGTTCGCCTCCAGCGGCAGCTCCGCCATATGCCGTACCGTCCGCGCCACGTCCCGCGCGTCCATCACCGGCTCCGGCGCCGTCTCCCCGTTCGCCTGGAGGATCCCCGCCTGCATGGTCTGCGTCATCTCGGTCGCCGCGTTGCCGATGTCGATCTGGCCGCACGCGATGCCGTAGGCCCTGCCGTCCAGCGACAGCGACTTCGTCAGGCCCGTCGTCGCGTGCTTCGTCGCCGTGTACGCCGCCGAGTGCGGCCGGGGCACATGCGCGGAGATCGAGCCGTTGTTGATGATCCGGCCGCCCTGCGGCGACTGCTCCTTCATCGCCCGGAACGCCGCCTGCGCGCACAGGAACGTTCCCGTCAGGTTCACGTCCACGACCGCCCGCCAGTCCTCGTAGGACAGGTCCTCGAAGCGCACGCCCTTCGGGCCGAACACGCCCGCGTTGTTGAAGAGCAGGTCCACCCGGCCGTACCGCTCGCGCACCGCGGCGAAGAGCGCGGCGACCTCCTCCGGGTCGGTCACATCCGTCGGAACCGTCAGCATCTGCGCGTCCGTCAGCGACGCGGTCTCCGCCAGCGCCTGGGCCCTGCGGCCCGCCGCCGCGACCGACCAGCCCGCGCCCGCGAGCTCGAGCGCGACGCTCCGGCCGATGCCCGAGCCCGCTCCCGTGACCACCGCGATTCTCGCTCCTGCGTTCATGGACGCGCAGCGTAGTCGCGTATCTGTACCGGGAACTCATCCGACCGCCATCCGGATGTTCTGTACTCGACAACGCAGGGTCGTCGGCCCCCACTCCAATGCGACTGACAACAGCCGTCAGGGGAGGGCCCGATGACACCCGCGACGATCGACCACGCCCGCACGCACGCCTCAGCCCACGCACCCGAGCTCAGAGCGGCCGCCCGGCACATCGGCCGCCGACGCTTCCTCACCAGCGCCGGCGCGGCCGCCGCCCTCGCCTTCGCCGTCGATCTGCCCGGCTCCGCGCACGCCGCCGAGCTGGACTCGAAGAAGATCGCCGAGAACCCCTTCACCCTCGGCGTCGCCTCCGGAGACCCCAAGCCCGACTCCGTCGTGCTCTGGACGCGCCTGGCCACCCGCCCGTACGAGCCCGGCAGCGGAATGCCCCGCGCCAGGTTCACCCTCCGCTGGGAGATCGCCCGCGACGCCCGGTTCGCCCGCGTCGTGCGCCGCGGAACCGTCACCGCCCACCCGGAGCTCGACCACAGCGTCCACCTGGAGCCGGAGGGCCTGGACCCCGACCGGGTCTACTACTTCCGCTTCCGCGCCGGAAACTGGATCAGCCCCGTCGGCCGCACCCGCACCGCCCCCGCCCGCTCCGCCCGCATCCGGGAGCTCAAGCTGGCCGCGGTCTCCTGCCAGGCCTACCACGACGGCTACTTCACCGCGTACCGGCACCTCGCCGACGAGGACCTCGACGTCGTCTTCCACCTCGGCGACTACCTCTACGAGTATCCCGTCAACGCCGTCGGCGGCGCCAGGAACTACACCGACCGGCTGCTGCCCGCCCACTACAACCGCGAGACCGCCACCCTCGAGGACTACCGGCTGCGCTACGGGCTCTACAAGTCCGATCCCGACCTGATGGCCGCGCACGCCGCCCACCCCTTCGTCGTCACGTGGGACGACCACGAGACCGAGAACAACTACGCCGACGACATCCCCGAGAACGACGTCCCGCCGGAGGAGTTCCTGCTGCGCAGGGCCGCCGCCTACCGCGCGTACTGGGAGAACCAGCCGCTGCGCCGGCCGCAGCGGCCCAGCGGTCACGACATGCGCCTCTACCGCCGGCTGCACTTCGGGCGGCTCGCGCAGTTCGACGTCCTCGACACCCGCCAGTACCGCTCCGACCAGGCGTACGGCGACGGCCTGGACATTCCAGGGCCGGAGTCCGAGGACCCCTCGCGCACCATGACGGGCGCGGCCCAGGAGCGCTGGCTGATCGACGGCTGGCACGCGTCGAGGGCCCTGTGGAACGTCGTGCCGCAGCAGGTCACCTTCGCCCAGCGGCTGCTGGACCTCAACCCCGTGGCCAAGGTCAGCATGGACTCCTGGGACGGCTACCCCGCCTCCCGCGACCGGATCCTCGACGGGGCCGAGGCGGCCGGCGTCGAGAACCTGATGGTGCTGACGGGCGACGTCCATGTGGCGTACGCCTTCGACGTCAAGCGCGACTACCGCACGCCCGGCGCGAAGACCGTCGGCACGGAGATCGTGGCGACCTCGATCTCCAGCGGGAAGGACGGCGCGGACAAGCCGTCCAGCTGGGATACGTACACCAAGGCCAACCCGCATCTGAAGTTCTACAACGGCCGCCGCGGCTATGTGAGGGTCGCCCTCGGCGAGGAGCGGGCGCGCGCCGACTTCAGGACGCTCACGCACGTCACCACGCCGGGCTCGGCCATCGTCACCGCCGCCTCCTTCGTCACCGAGGTCGGCGACCAGGGGCTCAAGCCGGCGTGAGCCCCGCGGCCGCCCCGGGGAAGCGGACGCCGACGCGGTCCCGTACCGCGTCGAGCGTCCGCGTCGCCGTGTTCGCGCCACCAGCTCCGCGTCACCGTGTCCGCGTCACAGCGAACCGACAAGAGGTTCGACCACTGCGGACTAGCTGAGGGCAGACGAGCTGAGAGCATAGGCACCGATGCCGAGAACAGGAGACGTCGATGCCGGAGAGCGGCCAGAGCACACCAGGACCGATATCGGGCGCCGACCCGGCGCCCCTACCTCCTTCTGAGACGGCCCCCCAGACCGCGGCCCGCCGCGCCGGCCTCCTGGTCACGCTCGTCCTCGGCGGTCTCACCGCGCTGCCGCCGCTCTCGATGGACATGTACCTCCCGGCTCTGCCCGCGGTCACCGCCTCGCTCGGCTCGCCCGCGGCGACCGTCCAGCTCACGCTCACCGCCTGCCTGGCCGGCATGGCGCTGGGCCAGCTGGTCGTCGGCCCGATGAGCGACCGGTGGGGACGCCGCCGCCCGCTGCTCGTCGGCATGCTCGTGTACGTCGCCGCCACCGCGATCTGCGCCCTCGCCCCCACCATCGAGCTGCTGATCGGCTTCCGGCTGCTCCAGGGGCTGGCCGGCGCGGCCGGCATCGTGATCGCGCGGGCCGTGGTCCGCGATCTGTACGACGGCGTGGAGATGGCCCGTTTCTTCTCCACCCTGATGCTGATCTCCGGAACCGCCCCGATCATCGCGCCGCTCATCGGCGGCCAGGTGCTGCGGATCACCGACTGGCGCGGCGTCTTCCTCGTGCTGACCGGCGTCGGCGTCCTGCTCACACTCGTGGCGGCGAAGTGGCTGCACGAGACGCTGCCCGAGGAGAAGCGGCACAGCGGAGGCGTCGGCCAGGCGCTGCGCACCATGCGCGGACTGCTCTCCGACCGCGTCTTCACCGGCTACACCCTCACCGGCGGCCTCGCCTTCGCCGCTCTCTTCGCGTACATCTCGGCCTCGCCGTTCGTGGTGCAGGAGATCTACGGCGCGTCCCCGCAGACCTTCAGCCTGCTCTTCGGCGTCAACTCCGTCGGCCTGATCGCGGTCGGCCAGATCAACGGCAAGCTGCTCGTGGGCCGGGTCAGCCTGGACAAGGCGCTCGGCTTCGGCCTCACGGTGATCGTGCTGGCGTCGACCGCGCTGCTGCTGATGACGGCGGGCGTCTTCGGGAAGGTGGGGCTGCTCCCCGTCGCGGTCGGCCTCTTCGTGCTGATGTCGGCGATGGGGCTGGCGATGCCCAACACCAACGCCCTGGCCCTGCTGCGCACCCCGCACGCGGCGGGCTCGGCGTCCGCGCTGATCGGCACGTCCGCGTTCCTGATCGGCGCCGTCGCCTCGCCGCTCGTGGGGATCGCGGGGGAGGCGACGGCGGTCCCGATGGCCGTGGTCCAGCTGACGTGCGCGCTGGGAGCGGTGGCGTGCTTCCTGGGGCTGTGCCGCCCGTGGCAGCAGCGCGCGGAGGCGGTCTAGCGGGCCCGGTGCCTGGTGCCGGTCTTGCGGTCCCGGCCCCCGGTGCCCGGCCCCGGTTCGCGCTCCCCGGTCCCGGGAGGTGCGGGGGTCGGCGACTGTCGGGAGCCGGGCCGCGGACGGTCGGCGGGTGTCCCGAGGCGGCCCCGCAGACGCCCGGCGGCGCTCTGATCGTCGGACGTGCCTAGAATTCGGCGGTGAACGTCACCCCCCTCCCCGACGCGGAATCCCTGCGCGGCGCCCTCGCCGGGCTGCTCGACGGGCTGCCGCCGAAGCAGGCGGCGCAGGCCGTCGACCGGCTGATCGCCAACTACCGGGGAGCCACTCCCACCCACGCCCCCGTGCTGCGCGACCGCTCCGACGTCGCCGCGTACGCCGCGTACCGGATGCCCGCGACCTTCGAGGCCGTACGGTCCGCGCTCGCCGGGCTGCGGACGGCGGCCCCCGACTGGTCGCCCGCCACGCACACCGACATCGGCGGCGGTACGGGCGCGGCGAGCTGGGCGGTGGCGGAAGCGTGGCCGTCGGGGGTGCGCACCACGGTCCTGGACTGGGCCCAGCCCGCGCTGGCGCTGGGCCGCGAGCTGGCCGTCGCCTCCCAGTCGCCCGCGCTGCGGGACGTGACATGGCAGCGCGCACGGATCAGCTCGGCGCTCCGAATCGAGAGCAGTGATCTCGTGACGGTCTCGTACGTCCTCAACGAGCTCACCGATCAGGACCGCGCCGCGGTCGTCGCCGAGGCGGCTCGCGCCGCCCAGGCCGTCGTGATCGTCGAGCCCGGCACGCCCGACGGCTACGCCCGTGTCATCGAGGCGCGCGACCGGCTGATCGAGGCGGGCATGCGGGTCGCCGCGCCCTGCCCGCACAGCGCGGACTGCCCGATCGTGCCCGGCACGGACTGGTGCCACTTCGCCGCCCGGGTCGCGCGCTCCTCCCTGCACCGCCAGGTGAAGGGCGGCTCGCTGCCGTACGAGGACGAGAAGTTCAGCTATGTCGCGGCGGTCCGCTTCCCGGCGTCCCCCACGCCCGCCCGGATCACCCGCAAGCCGCAGATCCGCAAGGGCCTGGTCCTGCTCGACCTGTGCACCCAGAAGGAGGGCCTGCGCCGCGACCAGGTCGCCAAACGCCAGGGCGACGTCTACCGCGCGGCCCGGAACGCGTCCTGGGGCGACGAGTGGCCCCCGCCGGCGGACACCGACGACTGAAGGGGACCGTCGCGCCCCGGCGGCGGACACGACGTGGCGGACGCCGACGACTGACGTGACGACTGACGTGGACCGTCGCGGCAGTGCGGCGTGCCCGCCGGACAGCTACGACTGACGCGGACCGTCGCGGCAGGCCCGCGGGCCCGCCGGACGTCGCGGCCGGGCGGGCCCGTCGGACCCGCCCCGCCGCCGCTCCCGAGGGCCGCCGCCCTCAGGGGCGCAGCTCCTGCGTACAGCACTTCACGCTGCCGCCGCCCTTGAGCAGTTCGCCCAGGTCCATGCCGATCGGTTCGAAGCCCCGGCTGCGCAGCGGCTCGAACAGGCCCAGCGCGGCCTGCGGCAGCAGCACATGGCGGCCGTCGCTCACCGCGTTCAGGCCGAGCTGCTCCGCGTCCTGCTCGTCCGCGATCAGTGCGTCGGGGAAGAGCCGGGCCAGCACCGACCGGCTCCCGGGCGAGAAGGCCCCGGGGTAGTACATGATCTCGTCGCCCGCGGTGTCCAGGACGCACAGCGCGGTGTCCAGGTGGTAGTAGCGCGGGTCGACCAGGTCCAGGCCGATGACCGGGCGGCCGAAGAACTCCTGGGCCTCGTCGTGCGAGAGCGGACTGGAGCGGAAGCCCCGGCCGGCCAGCAGATAGGAGGCGGTGACGGCGAAGTCGCCCTCGCCCTCGTTGACGTGCGCGGGCTCGTGGATGTCGGCGAAGCCGTTCGCGCGGAACCAGTCCAGATGGACGCCCGCCTCGCCCGCCCGTTCCCGGTGGGCGAAGCGCGCGCCCAGCACCCGGCCGTCGACGACCGTCGCGCCGTTGGCCGCGAAGACCATGTCGGGCAGTCCGGGCTGGGCGTCGAGGAGCTCGACGGTATGGCCGAGCGCCCGGTAGCGATCGCGCAGGTCCTCCCACTGGGCGAGGGCGAGCGGCAGATCCACGGGCTTGGCCGGGTCCATCCAGGGGTTGATGGAGTACGTGACCTTGAAGTGGGCCGGCGGGCACATCAGATAGCGCCGCGGGGTGGCCTGACGAGGTGTGGGGTGGAGCGAAGCGCCTCGCTGCGGGGCGGCCGGGCGATGGTGTGGCAAATGAGGGCTCCTCACGGACGAGTCGGTCGGCTGCTGCCATGGTCGGGCCTGCGAGCTGATCCGGATGTGGACCGATCGGGTGATTCATCCGCTTTACGAGGCCACATCCCTCGACTTGCGAGGCGACACCCCTCGACGCGCTCGCCCGGGAGGGCGCCGGGGGAGTGCTGGGGGAGCGCCGCGGGAGATTCGGAGACGATACGTCTCGGTTCCCCATTGGTAGATTGACGCCATGACCGACTCCAGGCAGCCCGACTCCACTCGCCGCAGCGAGCGCTCCCGCCGCGCGATCTACGAAGCCGCCCTCGCCCTCGTCGGCGAGATCGGCTACGCCAAGACGACCATCGAGGGCATCGCCGCCCGCGCCGGCGTCGGCAAGCAGACGATCTACCGCTGGTGGCCCTCCAAGGCCGCCGTCCTCCTCGAAGCCTTCCTCGACCTCGCCGAGCAGGCCGCGCAGGGCGAGACCGAGATCCCCGACACCGGCGACCTCGCCGCCGACCTGCGCCTCGTGCTGCGCGCCACCGTCGACGAGATGAACAGCCCCGCCTACGACGCCCCCGCCCGCGCCCTCGCCGCCGAGAGCGTGGTCAGCCCCGAGCTGGCCGGCCAGTTCGTGCACAAGCTCCTCGAGCCCCAGCTCCAGCTGTACGTGAAGCGGCTGCGGGCCGCCCAGGAGACCGGCGAGGTGCGCACCGGCATCGACCTGCGCATCGCCCTGGAGCTGTTCACCGGACCGCTCGCCCACCGCTGGCTGCTGCGCACGCTCCCGCTCACCCACGAGTACGCCGACGAGATCGTCGACTACGCCCTGAACGGCCTCGCCCCCCGCCCGTGACTGCCCCCGCCGGACGGCCGTGATTGCCTCCGGCAGATACCGATGAGTACCCCGGTTGGGGATCGTGGCCACCCGGGGAGCAGGATGGTGGGACCATGGGGAGAGTCCACCTGGGGCGAGCACGAGGTGTGAGGGGATAGATGGGCGACGGTATCGGCCGCTACCGCGGCACGGAGAGCAGAGTGTCCCGGGAGAGCAGGCTGCCCCAGTGGCTGCGCCGGCGCCCCAAGAACACGGACGCCGAGGACTCGCAGCGCGAGGCCCTGCTCCTGGCCGCCGCCGCCGCTGGACTGCCGATCGCACCGGCCGCGCATCCCGTCGGCTTCCGATGCTCCTGTGAGCGCGTCGGCTGTCCCACCCCCGCCAGGCACCCCGTCTCCTTCGCCTGGCAGACGCAGTCCACGACCGACCGCGCCCAGATCCAGCGCTGGGCGAGCGGCCAGCCGCAGGCCAACTTCATCACCGCGACCGGCATGGTCCACGACGTCCTCGACGTCCCCGTGGACGCCGGTCGCAGCGCTCTGGCCCGCCTGCTCGAACAGGGCATCGACGTCGGTCCGGTCGCCGAGTCCGGCGGGGACCGGATGCTCTTCTTCACCGCCACCCGGGGCACCCCGGAGGACGAGGACGAGTGGTGGCCGTGCGAGCTGGACTGCCACCCGGAGACGATGGACGAGCACCCCGGGCTGCGCTGGCACTGCCGCGGCAGCTATGTCCTCGTACCGCCCGCGCGGCTCCCCGACGACCTCGGCGTGAGCTGGGTGCGGGGGCTCGAGCATCCGCTGCCGGATCCGCTGACGCTGCTGGAGACCCTGACGGACGCGTGCGCGCGGTACGCGGGCGACAGCGAGGGCCACGAGGTGGCCTGGCCGCTGCGCCGCTGACAGCCGAGGACGGGAGCCGGGGGGCGGGGCCGGGAACGGTACGCGCCCCGGCGCCCGCGATCCCATCGCCTCGCGCACTGCTCGACGGGCGACCCGTCGCGCCACACGCTGCTCGACGGGCGACCCGCCGCCTCACGAGAATCCCGGCGCCTCCCCGGCTACCCGGCCCGAGCCGAACAGCCGAGCCCCGTACGCCCGACGGCTGCCCGGCCTGAGCCGAGCCCCCCGTACGCCCCATCGCGTACAAGCCGGGCTACGACCCGATCGCCGTGACAGCCCGCGCTACGACCCCGTCGCCGCGGTCAGACCCGTCAGCCGACCCCGTATCTCCACCTGCCCGCTGGCCGGCACCACCGCGGCCTGGCTGGAGACCCGCTCCTTGGTGATCGTGGACTTCACCTCGCCGGTCAGCAGCGCCTTCACATCCGGGTGGACCTTCAGCTTCAGGCCCTTCGCCGCCGTCTGGCGTTCGAAGTTGCGCACGGAGAAGAAGACGAACGCGCTGCCGTCCTGCGTGGCCAGCCCCAGCGGGGCGAAGTCGTCGGTGTCCAGCGGCTGGTCGAGGTGCTGGGTGGAGATGCCCGGAAGGTTCGCTTCCTTCTTGCGGTCGGCCCGCCAGACGGAGGTGTGCGGACCGTCCTTGAAGGTCTCCGGCTTCCCGCTCTGCATATACGAGGCGTAGTCCTCGCTCAGACTCCGCGGCGCCACCGCCAGCGCGGCGCTGTCGGCTGCCACCGGCTCGCCCCAGCCGTCCGCGTCGGTCTTGAACACCGGTATGGCGTCCGGCGCCAGGATCGTCAGATACGCGGCCTTCCACGTCTCGTCGACGCCGCCGCGCACGAAGACCAGCAGCCAGCGGTTGTCCTGCGGGCCACTGTCCACATCGCGGTTGGAGTCGGCGTCGGCCACGAACCAGCGCGGCCAGCCCGCCTTCTTGGGGATCGTGAACTTCGCGTCCGTCAGCTCCAGCGGCACATGGCTCGGGTTGCCGTCGGGGAAGTTCACCTGCCGCGCCTTGAGCCCGGCCTGGTTGATCGCGCCGAGCGCGCCGGTGACGTACGCGGCGTCCAGGGCCGGATCGTAGGCCTTGTCCGCCTTGTTGTACGCGTCGGTGAAGGCCTTCAGGGCCTCGGCGGCCTCATCCTTCTTCGCCGCCGGAACGACTTCCCGCTCCCCGTGAACCGTCACGCACGCGCTCGCCGTCAAGGACAGCACCGCCGTCGCCGCGAGCCCCGTCGCCGCCCGACCCAGCCTTCTCATCGGTTGCCTTCTGATCCTCGACCCCCACTGACCGTCGAAACCCTACCGGGGCCAAGAAGAGTACAAGCGTCGGGACCAGATACAGCGCCCACACCGTGATCTGGAGGTCCGTCGGATTGGGCTGGAAGTTGAAGACGCCCTTGAGCAGCGTGCCGTACCAGCTGTCCGGCGGGATCGTCGTGGAGACGTCGAACGCCTTGTCCGCCAGGCCGCCCAGGAACCGGGCCTCCTGGAGGTCGTGGACTCCGTACGCCAGCACGCCGGCCGCCACGACCACCAGCATCCCGCCGGTCCAGGCGAAGAACCTCGCCAGATCGATCCGCAGGGCCCCTCGGTAGAACAGCCAGCCCAGCAGGATCGCGGTGGCGATGCCCAGCAGCACGCCGAGCAGCGGCTCCTGCGTGCTGTTGGCCTCGTCGGTGGCCGCCCGGACCGAGGCCCACACGAACAGCGCGGTCTCCAGACCCTCGCGGCCCACCGCCAAGAACGCCGTCGCGACCAGCGCGCCCCGGCCCATCTCCAGCGCCGCGTCCAGCTTGCCGTGCAGCTCGGCCCGCAGATGCCGGGCAGTGCGCCGCATCCAGAAGACCATCCAGGTCACCAGGCACACCGCGAGGATCGACAGCGAGCCGCCGAGCAGCTCCTGCGCCTCGAACGTCAGCTCCTGGGAGCCGTATTCGAGCGCGAAGCCGAAGCCGAGCGAGATCGCGACCGCGACCCCGACGCCGATCCAGATCGGGCGCAGCGCGTCGCGCCGCCCCGTCTTCACCAGATACGCGACGAGGATGCAGACGACCAGACTGGCCTCCAGGCCCTCGCGCAGGCCGATCAGATAGTTGCCGAACACGTCGGTCCCTTCCGGTTACGAGAACAGCGCACGGCCCCACCAGTCGTCCTTGTCGCGGACGCCCGGCGGGACGGCGAACAGCGCCGAACCCACGTGCTGGATGTACTCGTTGAGAACGTCGGCGGCCGCCAGCGAACGCTGCACGGGGACGAACCCCTTGTCGACGTCGCGCTGGTACGCCAGGAAGAACAGGCCCGCGTCCAGCCGGCCCAGACCGTCCGTGCCGTCGGTGAAGGAGTAGCCGCGGCGCAGCATCTTCGCCCCGCCGTTGGTGTCGGGGTGCGCGAGGCGCACATGCGCGGTCGGCAGCATCGCCGGCAGGAACGGCTCGTCGCGCTCCGCGGCCTTGCCGACCGGCGCGCCCTCGCCCTTGTCCCGGCCGAAGATGTCCTCCTGCTCCTTGAGCGAGGTGCGGTCCCAGGTCTCGATGTTCATCCGGATCCGGCGGGCCACCAGATACGAGCCGCCGGACAGCCACGCCGGGCCGTCCTTCTCCGACACCCACACATGCTTGTCCAGCTCGGCCGAGTCCGTGCCCGCGATGTTCCGGGTGCCGTCCTTGAAGCCCATCATGTTGCGCGGGGTCTGCGCCTCGGGCGTCGTCGACGAGGTCTTGCCGAAGCCCAGCTGCGACCAGCGCACCACGACCTTGCCGAAGCCGATGCGGGCGAGGTTGCGGATCGCGTGCACCGCGACCTGCGGGTCGTCCGCGCAGGCCTGGACGCACAGATCGCCGCCGCTGCGCGCCGGGTCGAGGTTGTCGCCGGGGAACTTCTCCAGCTCCGCCAGGCCCGCCGGGCGCCTGCCCTCCAGGCCGAAGCGGCCCTTGGCGAAGAGCGAGGGGCCGAAGCCGATCGTGAGCGTCAGCCGGGACGGCTTGAGGCCGAGCGCCTCGCCGGTGTCGTCCGGCGGGGCCTCCTCCAGACCGCCGAACGCGCCCTCGCCGACGGGCCGTCCGGCCGCCATCCGCTCCGCCGCCCGCGTCCAGTCCTTGAGCAGCTGGACCAGCTCGGCCCGGTCCTTCGTCTTCACGTCGAAGGCGGCGAAGTGCAGCCGGTCCTGGACCGCGGTGGCGATGCCGGCCTGATGCGCCCCATGGAAGGGGACGGCCGCGCCGGCCGCCGCGGCGGGCGCGGTCTCCTCGCCGCGGGACAGGGCGACGGCCCCGCCGGCCGCGGCGGCGCCGAGCGCGAGCCCGGCGCCGCCCCAGCCGATCAGCGCGCGGCGGGACGGGGCCCGGCCGCCGGTCTCCTCTGACATCGTGGCCCCTCTTACTTGACGACCGCGGCGGCCAGCTTGGAGAGCGGCTCGGCGAGCGCGTTGACGCCGTCCGAGAGCTCCTTGCGCTCCGGCTTGCCGACCTTCTCGTACGACGTGAACTCGTACGAGCTGGTGTCCTTGCGGTACTTGTCGAGCAGCGTGTTGATCGCCGCGAACTGCTTGTCCAGCTCGGCGACCAGCTTGGGGTCGTTCTTCACGGCGACCGGCTTCAGCAGCTCGAACGCCTTCTGCGCGCCCTCGACGTTCGCCTTGAAGTCGACCAGGTCGGTGTGGCTGTACCGCTCCTCCTCGCCGGTGACCTTGCCGGTGGCGACCTCGTCGAGGAGCTCCTTGGCGCCGTTGGCGATGAACGTCGGGGTGATCTCCGCGGCGCCGACCTTCTTCTGCCATACGGCCAGGTCGGCCATGAGGGTGTCGGCGAGCTTCGCCTCCGCGGCGCCCAGCTTCTTGTCCTGCCACAGCGCCTTCTCCAGGCGGTGCCAGCCGGTCCACTCCTGGCCCTTCTCCAGGCCGTCCTCGCGCAGGTCGACCTTCGGGTCGATGTCGCCGAAGGACTCGGCGACCGGCTCGGTGCGCTCCCAGCCGATACGGGAGTCGGCGTACGCCTTCTTGGCCGCCTCGATGTCGCCCGCCTTCACGGCGTCCGCGAAGACCTTGGCCTTCGGCAGCGTCTCGTCGGCCTGCGCCTGGACGTACTTGCGGAAGGCGGCGACGGCCGCGTCCTGCTCCGGGCTGCGCTTGACGGCCTTGCCGTCGCCGGTGGCCGTGACCTTCTGCCGGATGCCGTCGCCCTTCATGCCGGGCTTGCAGGCGATCTCGTACGAGCCGGCCTTCACCTCGGCGGTGAGCTTCTGCTTGGTGCCGGGGCCGATGTTCTCGCGCTCGGAGACGATGCGGTCGTCGGGGAAGAGGATGTAGACCTCGGTGACCTTGGAGCCCTTGTTCTCGATCGCCAGCTCGACGTGGCCGGCGGGGAACTCCTTCTTGGACACCTCGCAGGCGTCGTCCTTGGCGACGACCTGGACCGACCCGTCGCCCTTGGCGTCGCTCTTCTGCGTGCAGCCCGTGACGGCGGCCAGAGCCGTGGCGAGGACGGCGACGGTGACGGCTGAGGATCTGGCGGGTTGCATACGGGCTCCACAAGGGCTTGAGTTACGGGGCTGAGCGGTGGTGAGGCGGACCTAACTTAACTGAGGCTTACCTGATGGGCGCCTGCCCGTCCAGTGATCCCGCTCTCACCTCCGGGCCCCGGATACGGGCGGATCACGGCGTGGTCAAAGGCGGGTCAAAGTGTTCTCAGGGGGAGGACAAGAGGGGCGCCGGTACGGGGGTGCGCGAGCACCTCGACCGGCTGGCGGTAGACGGCGCCGAGCAGTTCGCCGTCGAAGACCTCGGCGGGCGGGCCCTCCGCGGCGACGCGCCCGCCGTGCAGGACGGCGACCCTGTCCGCGTACGCCGCGGCGAGGCCGAGGTCGTGCAGGACGACCACGACGGCGTCCCCGGCGGCGGCGCGCGCACGGCAGACGCGGAGCACCAGCTCCTGGTGGCGCAGATCGAGCGCGGCGGTCGGCTCGTCGAGCAGCAGGAGCGGGGCGCGCTGGGCGAGCACGCGGGCGAGGGCGACCCGGGCGCGCTCGCCGCCGGAGAGCGCGGAGAAGGGCCGGGCGGCGAACTCGGACACCTCGGTGGCGGCCATGGCCTCGGCGACGGCGATGTCGTCCTCGTCCTCGGCCGCGGTGCCGGCCCACGGCGCCCGGCCCATCCGTACGACGTCGGCCACGGGGAAGGGGAAGGACAGCGCGGCGGACTGGGGCAGCACGGCCCGGCGCAGGGCCAGTTCGGGCGCCGACCAGTCGGCGGCGGGCCGCCCGGCGACGCGCACCTCGCCCCGCGCGGCGGGCAGGTCGACGGCCAGGGCGGCGAGGAGGGTCGACTTGCCGGCGCCGTTGGGCCCGACGAGGGCGAGGACCTCGCCGGCGCGGGCGGCGACGTCGATGCCGGCGAGGACGGTACGGGCGCCCAGGCGGACATGGAGGCCGAGCGTCTCGGCGAGCGCGTCGCCGGGCTCCGGCCGGGCGGGCAGCTCCCGCTCGCGTACGGCGAACAGGCTCCGTACGGCGGACAGGCTCCGCAGCGCCGACATGCTCCGCGCCGCCGACCGGCTCCGTACGGCCCTCATGCCCAACCACCTTGCTTGCGACGGGTCCTGCGCAGCAGCCAGAAGAAGAACGGGCTGCCGAACAGGGCGGTGAGCACGCCCAGGGGCAGCTCGGCGGGATCGGCGACGGTCCGGGCGGCGAGGTCGCCGGCGACCAGGACGAGCGCGCCGGCCACGGCGCTGCCCGGGACGAGGAAGCGGTGGCCGGAGCCGTTCGCCATGCGCAGCAGGTGCGGGACGAGCAGCCCGACGAAGAAGATGATCCCCGCGACGGCCACGGCGGCGGCGGTGAGCAGCGCGACGACCAGGACGAGCACGATCCGCAGCCGCTCCACGTCCACGCCGAGGTGCCGGGCGGGCCGTTCGCCGAGGGCGAGGAGGTCGAGCTTGCGCGAGTAGAGCGGAGCGACGATCAGCCCGACGACGGCGCAGGGGAGCACGGCGAGGACCTTGGGCCAGGTCGCCTGGGAGAGCGAGCCGAGCTGCCAGAAGGTGATCTGGGTGATCTGCGCGTTGTCGGCGAAGAAGATGAAGAGCCCGATGAGGGCGCCCGCGAACGCGTTGACGGCGATGCCGGTGAGGATGAGGGTGACGACCTCGGTCCGTCCGCCCGAGCGGGACACGGCGTACACGAGCAGCACGGTCGCCAGCCCGGAGACGAAGGCGCACACGGTCACGGTCCAGTTCCCGAGGAAGCTGAGCCCCAGCGCGATGGCGCCGACCGCGCCGACGGCGGCGCCCGACGAGATGCCGATGACCCCGGGCTCGGCGAGCGGATTGCCGAACACGCCCTGCATGAGCGCCCCCGCGCACCCGAGGGACGCGCCGACGAGCAGCGCGAGGACGACGCGGGGCAGCCGGACGTTCCACAGGACGCTCTCCCCGACCCGGTCCAGCGGGGCCCCGCCGAGGCCGAGCCGGTGCTGGACGGAGGCGAGGACGTCGCCGAGGGGGATCTCGTACGCCCCGAGCCCGACGGACACGAGGGAGAGCCCCAGCAGCGCCACGACGAGCCCGAGCCCGAGGAGGGGGGCGTGACTGCGGGGGGCCTTGGGGCGGTCGGGGGCTTCCGGGGCGGCGGACGCGTCCGTCGGGGCGGCGGGCTTGGGCGCGACCTGGGCGTCGTCGGGCGAGCTGCCGCTGGACGGGGAGGGCTTCGTCCCGCCCGTGTCGGGGTCGTGGGGTCCGGAGGTCGTGGCCGCTTCCAGCGCGGCCGTCTTCGGCGCGACCCGCGCCACCCCCGCATCCGCCGGCGAACCGTCCCCGGGCGCAGAGGGCTTCGGCCCGCCCGTGCGCGAGGCGTGGGGCGCGGGGGATCCCTCGGTCTCCTCGGCTGAGGTCGCCATCCGCTACTTTCCGTTCGCGTAGAGCTGTGCGACCAGGGACTTCAGCACCTGGTCGGTCCGCGGGCCGTAGTTCAGCAGGACGCCGTCGTCGATCGACACGACCCTGCGGTCCATCCCCGCCGGGGTCTGCGCGACCCCCGGGATCTCCACCAGGCCGTCCAGACCGCCCACGGACTCAAGGCCCTTGCGCATCACCAGGATCGCGTCCGGCGCCGCCTTCGCCAGCGCCTCGCTCGTGATCGGGGTGAAGTCCTTCGTCAGGCCGGACTCCTTGCCCGCGTCCACCGCGCCCGCCGCCTCGAGCAGGGACGGCGCCCCCGACTCGCTGCCGCCGAGCAGATAGACCGCCGCCGAGCCGCGCAGATAGAGGAAGGCCACCCGGGGCTTCTTCCCCTCGTCCGCGGGCGGCGGGATCTCCTTCTGCACGGCCGCGATCCGTGCCTGCGTACGCTTCTTCAGCTCCTCGCCCGCCGCCTTCACGCCCAGCGCCGCCGACACCGCGTCGATGCGCCTGTCCACGTCGGCCAGGCTCTTGGCCGGTTCCACGACGACCAGGGGGATGCCCGCGTCGCGGATCTGGGCGACGGCCTCCGCGGGGCCCGTCGAGGTGTCGGCGAGGACGACCGTCGGCTTGAGCGAGAGCACGCTCTCCGCCGAGACGTCGTGCGCACGGGTCACCACCGGCAGATCCGAGGCCTGTTCGAAGGTCGCCGTGATGTCGCGGGCGACGACCCGCTCGCCGAGGCCGAGCGTGAAGACGATCTCGTTCAGCGATCCGGTCAGCGGCACGATCCGGTCGGTCGACGAGACCGTGACCTGCTTCCCGTCCGCCGAGGCGACCGTGACCGGCAGCGTGGACTCGGGGGCGGCGGCCAGCGGCTCGACCCGGTCGGCGGCGGACGACGCGGTCGCCTTGGGCTTGCCTGGGCCGGTGTCCGTGCCCCCACAGCCCGTCGCCGTCAGGGCGAGGGCGAGGAGTGTGATCACCGCACTCGCCATGCGAGGTGTGCGCACCGGAGGCACCGTCCCGTCGATCGTCGTCTGTGGTCGTCCATCGGCCGTGGCCCGCCGTCGTCGCCCCCTGGTCGTCTTCTGCCGTGCGGTGCAACGCACTTGAGAAGCAACGCACTTGAGACTTCTGTGACCGGAGGGCTTCCGAGTCGGACTGGAGATAGCTTAGGTTAGCCTTACCTTGCTGGCCAGACCCTCGGAGGGGTTCCCATGTCGTCGTCCAGACCGGACCGCGTGTTCCCCGTGGCGCTGCTCGTGGCGCTGCTGGGCGCCCTGCTGCCGGCCGGCGTCGCTCACGCGGCGAGCGCACCGGTGCAGGGCGGCAGACTCGACTGGGGTATCAAATCGTCTTTTCAGAGCTATGTCACCGGGCCCATCGCCAACGGCGGTTGGAGCCTGACCGGCGGGGCGGCCACCGTCGGCGGCAGCCAGTTCCGCTTCCACTCCGCCAAGGGCTCGTACGACCCTGACAGCGGCGCCTTCCAGTCCGGGTTCTCCGGCGGCGTCCACTTCACCGGCCACCGCAAGCCCGACGGCTCCCACGAGCTCGACCTGGCCATCAGTCGCCCCACCGTCAAGATCTCCGGCGGCCGCGGCTCCGTCTACGTCGACATCGTCAGCAAGGCCAGGTCCACCGGCAAGGTCACCACTTCCTCCCAGGTGCCCTTCGCCGCCCTCGATCTCTCCGGCGTCGACATGAGGGGCGGCTCGAGTCCGGTCGCCCTCAACGGCGTCCCCGCGACCCTCACCTCCCAGGGCGCCCGCGCCTTCGCCGGCTACTACACCGCCGGCACCCCGCTCGACCCGGTCAGCCTCAGCGTCGACGTGGCGGCCGCCGCGCCCGAGAAGCCCTCGCCCGCCCCGTCGGCCGAGGAGAAGGACGACGAGAAGGACGAGGACGGTAAGAAGGGCGACAAGCCGCGGGCCGAGGGCGCGTTCACGGACGCCGCCGTCGACTGGGGCGTCCGCCGCACCTTCCGCGAGTACGTCACCGGCGCCATCGCCAAGGGGAAGTGGACCCTCTCCGACGGCGCCCAGGACGGCGGCGCGCTGTTCCGCTTCCCGAAGGGCAAGGGCTCGTACGACGCCGAGAAGCAGACCCTGGACGCCGACTTCGCCGGCACGGTCCGCTTCACCGGCGCCCATCTCGATCTGAGCCTCGCCAAGGTCGCCGCCGAGGTGAAGGACGGCAAGGGCACGCTGTTCGCCGACGTCGTCAGCGAGGGCAGGACCGAAGAGGCCGTCCCCCTGATCGCCTTCGAGGCGAAGGACTTCGCGCCCAAGGACGGCCTCGCCAGGATCACCGAGGCCCCCGCGACCCTCACCGAGGGCGGCGCCAAGGCCTTCGGCGGGATGTACAAGGCGGGCACGGCCATGGACCCGGTCTCGCTCGCCGTCGCCGTCGACGAGAAGGCGAAGCTGCCCGCCCTGCCCGACCTGGGCAGCGACGCCGCGCCGTCCGCCCAGCCGGGGGCCGACTCCCAGACCAAGAACCAGAAAGCCGGCTCCGCGGCCGCTCCCGCCGCGTCCGGCTCCGGCGCCCACACGGGCGCCTACATCGCCGTCGGCGCGGGAGTGCTCGCCGCCGCGGCCATCGCCCTGTACGTCGTCCGGCGCCGCCGTACGACCACCCAGAACTGAGGAGAGAACTCGGACATGCCAGCCACCCGCCGCCCCATAGCACTCGCCGCCGCGGTCGCCACCGCCACCGCTCTCGGCGCCACCGCGTTCGCGCTCCCCGCGCTCGCGGCCGACAAAGCCCCCGCGGCAGGCGCTCCCGCAGCCGGCGCGCCGGCCGCCGGCCCGACGGTGGAGCTGAAGGACGGCACACTGGAGTGGGGCTTCAAGGAGTCCTTCCGCAAGTACGTGACCGGCATGGCGGCGGGCAAGATCGAGGTCGCCGACGGCGCGAAGCAGGCCGCGAACAACGGCCCGTTCACCTTCACCGACGGCAAGGGCACGTACGACACGGCAAAGAAGGGCACCGACACCGCCTTCAAGGGCAGCGTCCTGTTCTCCTCCAAGATCCACGCCTTCGACATCAAGCTCGCCGACGTGAAGGTCGTGACCGAGGGCAAGGGCGGAGCCATCCAGGCCGACGTCACCCTCAACGGCGCGACCCAGAACGACATCGCCGTCGCCCAGCTCGACCTGACGAACGTGCCCCCGGGGCAGGGGCCGGGCGGCGCGATGGTCTTCAAGGACATCCCGACCAAGCTCACCGCGGACGGCGCGAAGGCGTTCAACGGCATGTACAAGGAGGGCGACGCGCTCGACGCGGCCACCCTCACGGTGACGCCCGTCAGCGACGGGCAGCCGTCCCCCAAGCCCACCCCGTCGGCCACGGCCACGGCGCCGTCGCCCGGCCCGACCGCCACCGCGCCCACGCAAGCGCCGACGGCCACTCCGTCGCCGACGGCGAGCACGACGGGGAGGCCGGGCCCCGAGGAGGGCGCGATCGTCGACGGCAACCTCGACTGGGGCGTGAAGAAGTCCTTCCGCAGCTACGTCACCGGGCCCATCGCCCACGGCAAGGTGGAGCTGAGCGGCGGCGCGGCGAACTCGGCCGCCGGCTACCGCTTCCCCAAGGGCAAGGGCTCCTTCGACGCGGACGAGAAGTCCCTGGCCGCCTCCTTCGACGGCGGCGTCCGCTTCCTGGGCCACAAGACCGGCGACGAGTACCTCATGGACCTGTCGCTGAGCGGCTTCGAGGTCGAGGCGAAGGGCGCGAAGGGCACGCTGGTCGCCGACGTGTCCACCAAGGACAAGAAGACGCAGAAGGTCTCCGTCTACGAGAACCTGGGCATCGCGACCCTGACCCTCCCGGCGGGCGGCCCGAAGGCCGTGGGCGACGTGGTCACGCTGTCGGGCGTCCCGGCGGAGCTGACCGCGGACGGCGAGAAGGCGTTCGGCGGGATGTACAAGAAGGGCGAGAAGCTGGACGCGCTCACGGTCTCGGTCGCGCTGGACGAGGACGCGCAACTGCCCGGCGACCAGACCCCGGCCCCCGGCGGCGACTCCGCGGGCTCCACGGGCGGCGACTCGGGCGGCACCGGCGGCACGGCCGGCGGCTCGACGGGCGGCACGGTCGGCGGCGGCTCCGGCGGCTCCGTCGGCGGATCGGGCGCGCTGGCCACCACCGGCGCCACGGTCCCGACCGCCGCGCTGCTGTCCGCGGCCGGCGTCGCGGCGGCGGCCGGCGCGGGCGTGGTCTTCGCGATCCGGCGCCGTGAGGCCGCCCGTTCCTGACCTCGTCCTCCTCGTACCCCGCTGTTTCTCCAGGGCCGTACCGCAGCCGCGGTACGGCCCTGCTTGAATGCGGGGGTGAACGAGAACAAGGCCCTCGAGGTACTGAGCGTCTTCTGCGGCGCCGACGGGCGGCACGGCAACGCCCTCGGCGTCGTACGCGACCCCCGCGCCTACCCCGACCAGGCGTCCCGCCAGGCGCTCGCCGCCGAACTCGGCTTCAGCGAGACCGTGTTCGTCGACGACCCCGAGCGCGGCGTCGTCGACATCTACACCCCGGGACTGCGGCTGCCCTTCGCCGGGCACCCGCTCGTCGGCGCGGCGTGGCTGCTCGACGTGGAGGCCGTGAACCCGCCGGCGGGCGAGGTGTGGGCACGCCAGGACGGGGAGTTCACCTGGATCACCGCGCGCGCCGAGTGGGCGCCGCCGCGGGAGCTGCGGCAGTACGCGTCCTCGGCCGAGGTCGACGCGCTGCCCGCGCCGCCGCCCGGCGAGGGCTGGCTCTACGCCTGGGCCTGGGAGGACGAGGCCGCGGGCCGGGTGCGCGCCCGTGCCTTCCCGCGCAGGGACGACGGGATCGTCGAGGACGAGGCGACGGGCGCCGCGGCGCTGCTGCTCACCGACCTGCTCGGCCGGGCGCTGAACATCCGGCAGGGCCGGGGGTCGCAGATCCTGACGGCACCCGGCCCCCACGGCGAGATCGAGATCGGGGGCCGCGTACGCTTCGCGGCCCCCGTCCGGTCTGTCCCGCTCGCCGCTACGCGCTGAGCGGGAATTCCGCGCCCAGCTGCCGGAAGACCGCGCTGTTGAAGTCGAAGGCGCGCTTGCACTCGTCGACGATCCGCTGCTTCTCCAGGTCGTCGGCGTTCACGGCGTCCAGCAGCTCGCGGTAGCCCCGCTTGAAGGCGGCGGGGTTGGCGATCCGCTCGAAGACGTAGAACCGCACGCCGTCGCCCTTGCGCGCGAAGCCCCAGGTCTTCTCGGCCTTGTCGCGGATGATCTGGCCGCCGGAGAGGTCGCCGAGATACCGGGTGTAGTGGTGCGCCACATACCCCGCGGGCCAGCCGCGGGCGCACTCGGCGACCCGCTCGGCGTAGGCGAGGGTGGCGGGCAGCGGGAGGAGCCCCTCACGCCAGTCGGGACCCCGCAGATGCGCGAGGTCGCGCTCCAGCTCGGCGGTGCGCATCAGCTCGGGCTGGATGAAGGGTCCGGCGACCGGGTCGTCCTGGAGCCGCTCGGCGGCCTCCTCCAGCGCCCGGTACACGAACCACAGCTGCTCGGTGTAGCGGGCGTACGCGTCCACGCCCAGCCGGCCGCCCAGCAGGTCGCTCATGAAGCTGGAGGTCTCCGCCTGGGTGTGCTGCTCGTGCGAGGCGACGCGGATGAGCGTGGAGAACGGCGTAGCGGTGACGCTGGCGTCCAAGGCGGCCTCCAGGGAGGAGTCGGTGGTGGCGGTTGCCACCACCGATCTTTCTACTTAGGCTTACCTAAGTCAATGTGTTCCCGACGAGCTGTCGGTAAAAACACTACCCCCCTGACGGGTCACGGCAACGTGAGAATCTCCGCTCCGGTCTCCGTCACTGCCAAGGTGTGCTCGAACTGCGCGGTCCGCTTGCGGTCCTTGGTCACCACGGTCCAGCCGTCGTCCCACATGTCGTACTCGTGCGTGCCCAGGGTGAGCATCGGCTCGATGGTGAAGGTCATGCCGGGCTGGATCACCGTGGTGGCGTGCGCCGCGTCGTAGTGCGGGACGATCAGGCCGGAGTGGAACGAGGAGTTGATCCCGTGCCCGGTGAAGTCGCGCACGACGCCGTAGCCGAAGCGCTTGGCGTACGACTCGATGACACGGCCGATGACGTTGATCTGACGGCCGGGCTTGACGGCCTTGATGGCGCGGTTGAGGGACTCGCGGGTGCGCTCCACCAGCAGGCGCGACTCCTCGTCGACGTCGCCGCAGAGGTAGGTGGCGTTGTTGTCGCCGTGGACGCCGCCGATGTACGCGGTGACGTCCAGGTTCACGATGTCGCCGTCGCGCAGCACCGTGGAGTCGGGGATGCCGTGGCAGATGACCTCGTTGACCGAGGAGCAGAGCGACTTGGGGAACCCCCGGTAGCCGAGCGTCGAGGGGTAGGCGCCGTGGTCGCACATGAACTCGTGGGCGACCCGGTCCAGTTCGTCCGTGGTCACGCCGGGGGAGATGTGCTTGGCGGCCTCCTCCATCGCCTGCGCGGCGATGCGCCCCGCGATGCGCATGCGCTCCACGGTGTCGGAGTCCTGGACCTCCGGCCCGGTGTACGGCGTGGGCGCGGGCTTCCCGACGTACTCGGGACGCCGGATGGATCCGGGAACGGAACGGGTGGGGGAGAGCTCCCCTGGTACGAGCAGCGACTGGCCAGACATGCCAGCGAGTCTAACCAGGGGGGATGGGGCAGCATGGCGGGAGAGGAAGGAGCCGACGATGGCCCTGTTCAAGAAGCGTACGGCCGGAAAGCCGGGCGAGTGGTACTACTGCCTCCAGCACAAGAAGGTCGAGGAGGGCCCGGAGTGCCCGGCGAAGAACCGCTTCGGCCCGTACGCCTCCCCCGAGGAGGCGTCCCACGCGATGGAGAAGGCGCAGGAGCGGAACGAGGAGTGGGAGACCGACCCGAAGTGGCACGACAAGTCCTCCACGGGGGAGGGCGGCGCGGCGTAGTGGCGGGGGCGCCCGGTTCGTCGGGCGCCTGAGGGGCGGGGCGCGGGGCGTCCGCGCCGGGGAGGCGAGACGGCGGCCTCCCCGGCCTCCTCGGCCTCAGACCCCCGCCTCCCCGGCCTCCTCGGCCTCAGACCCCCGCCTCCTCCTTCTGGGCCCTGCGGCGCAGCGCGTCCTCGTCCGTCTCCGCGTCGTACGTCACCAGCTTCGGCAGCGCCGCCGCCAGCAGCCCCACCGACACCACGCACGCCACGCCGCCGCTCCACACCGCCGCGCGTGTGCCCGTCCAGCCCGCCATCGCGCCCGCGCGGACCTGGCCCAGCTGCGGGCCGACGCTGTACGAGAGCACCTCGATGCCCGCCAGCCGGCCCCGCAGCTCCTCCGGGATCGTCTGGTTCCAGATCGTCGAGCGGCCCAGCCCGCTGAGCATGTCGCCGCCGCCCGCGAACGCCAGGCACAGCAGCACCAGCCATACGTTGCCGAACCATCCCGCCGCCGCGATCGACACGCCCCACAGCGCCGCGCCGAAGACCACGAACAGCCCGTGCCGGCGCACCCGCGAGGTCCAGCCGCTGGTCAGGCTCAGCGCCAGCGAGCCGACCGACCCCGCCGCGTACATCAGCCCCAGCGCCCACTCCGCGTCCAGATCGTCCGCCAGGAAGGGGAAGATCGTGTTCGGGAAGGCGAAGAACATCGCCGCCAGGTCGATCGCGTACGTCCCGAGCAGCACCGGCCGCGACCACGCGTACCGCGCCCCCTCCGCGATCCCCCGCAGCGAGGGCTTCTCCGCGTCGTGCGCGGGCGGGGCCGAGGCCAGCTTGAGGCAGAGCAGCACCGAGGCGACGAAGCTGAGCACCGTGACCCCGTACGCCGTGGCATGGCCCGCGTAGGCCACGACGAGTCCCGCCGTCGCGGGGCCGGCGATGGCCCCGAGCTGCCAGCGCAGGGCGTTGAGCGCCGCCCCCGCGGTGAGCTGGTCGTGCGGCACGATCCGCGCCATCAGCGAGTCCAGGGCCGGCCGCTGCAGACCGGCCAGCGCCGAGACGCCGGCCGCGACCACGTACAGCGGCCACAGCATCGGCTCCGGAAGCACCGCGTTGACCAGCAGGATCACGGCCAGCAGGCCCATGCCCGCCTCGGTGCCGAGGATCAGCTTGCGGCGGTCGACGGCGTCCGCGAGCGCCCCGCCGTACAGCCCGAAGACGACCAGCGGCACAAGCTCCACCGCGCCCATCACGCCCACCGCGAGCGGCGACCCGGTCAGTTCCTTGATCTGGAGCGGCAGGGCGATCAGCGCCATGGAGCTGCCGAAGAAGGTGACCAGGCCCTGGACCCACAGCAGCCGGAAGTCGCGGGAGGACCGCCAGGGGGACAGGTCGGGGAGTATCGAGGAGAGCTTGGAGGTCACAACCGGCCATGCTCTGCGCTGCTAGTGGCCCGGAGCAACCGAATTACGGTCCGGAGGCTGGGGCAACCGCCCTCGCCGGCCCGCGCCTGCCGGCGGCTGGGCCGCCCCCCTCACCAGCGGGGCGGCGGTGGCGCCGTCAGATGGTCCGCGAGGCGCGAGAGGCGGTCCCGCAGCCGCTTGCGGCCGCGCGGGCCTGGCAGGCTGTTCTCCCCGGTGGCCGCGCTCACCAGATGCTGCACCGTGTCGAGGTCGACCTCCGCCTCGTCCGCCACCGTCAGCGTCTCGTGCGCCAGGCCGTGCACCTCCCGGTCGCCGCCGTCCAGCGAGAGCACCGTCGCTCCGGCCCGCCGTGCGTCGTGCACCCGTTCCAGCAGCCCCGCGTCCGGCCGCTCGGGAGCGACCACCAGCAGCGTCTCCCCGCGCCGCGCCGCCTCGATCCGCCCCAGGCCGACCGCCAGCTGCGCGGGGTCCCCGGCCCGCACCCGGTGCCGTACGAGCGTCGGCGCCAGCTCCGGCTGCCCCGACCAGGCCGCCTCGTCCACGAGGTGCGCCGCCAGGTGCCACGGCTCGTACTCCTCGGTGCCCACCAGCAGCAGCCCGCCGCCCTGCGGAACCACCGAGGAGCGCAGCACCCCCGCGAACCGCCGGGTCGCCGCCGGCCACTCGGTGCCGGCCAGGACTTCGCGCAGCAGCGCGACGCGTACGGCATCCATGGCTGTGCATCCTGCACCAGGCCGCCCGCGGGCGGGAGCGGTTCCCCGCGGCTCACCCGATCGAGCGCGTGTACCAGCAAGTAGGGTCGGCGCATGACTTCCAACGACAGCGCAGCCGCCGCGCCGAAGGCTCCGGCGAAGGACCCCTGGGACCTCCCCGACGTATCCGGCCTGGTCGTCGGCGTCCTGGGCGGCACCGGCGACCAGGGCCGCGGGCTCGCCTACCGGCTCGCCCGGGCCGGCCAGAAGGTGATCATCGGATCCCGCGCCGCCGAGCGCGCCGAGACCGCCGCCGCCGAGCTGGGCCTCGGCATCGAGGGCGCCGACAACGCCGAGTGCGCCCGGCGCAGCGACATCGTGATCGTGGCCGTGCCGTGGGACGGGCACGCCAAGACGCTGGAGACGCTCCAGAAGGAGCTCGCCGGCAAGCTCGTCGTCGACTGCGTCAACCCGCTGGGCTTCGACAAGAAGGGCGCGTACGCGCTGAAGCCGGAGGAGGGCAGCGCCGCCGAGCAGGCCGCCGTCCTGCTGCCGGACTCCCGGGTGACGGCCGCCTTCCACCACCTGTCCGCGGTGCTGCTCCAGGACGAGTCGATCGAGGAGATCGACACCGATGTGATGGTCCTGGGCGAGGCCCGCGCGGACACGGACATCGTGCAGGCGCTGGCCGGCCGCATCCCCGGCATGCGCGGCGTCTTCGCCGGCCGGCTGCGGGGCGCCCACCAGGTGGAGTCGCTGGTCGCCAACCTGATCTCGGTCAACCGCCGCTACAAGGCGCACGCGGGTCTGCGCGTGACCGACGTCTAGGCGACGTCGAGACGCCTGGGCGCCCCGGCTAGGCCGGGGCGTCCCCTCGTGCCGCCCCCGCCCCCGCCCCCGCCCTCGCGTCCTCGGCTGAGCGGGGCGCGGACGTCCAGCCCTGCTGCCGGAGGCGTTCGAATCCGTCCAGCAGGAGGTCCAGCGCGAAGGCGAACTCGAACGCGTCGTCGCACCCCGGGCCCACGACGGAGTCCTCGTCGTGGGCCGCCCCCCTGGCCAGCTCCGTGAGGTGCGGGTACGTCGCCGCCATCTCGCGCAGCGCGGCCGCCTGCCCGGCCGGATCGGCACTCGGCGCGTCGTCGAACAGCTCCTGTGTGAAGCCCAGCATGCGGCTGCCCAGAGCGTGCATCGCATGGTGCGTGAGATCGACGGAGAAGCCGCCGGCCCGGAACATCCCGATCACCGAGTCCATGTACGCGAGCACCGCCGGCGTCGGGCGGGTCCGCGACTGGATCACCTGCGCCGCCCAGGGGTGCCCCAGCAGGGCCCGTCGCGCCGAGAGGATCCGCTGCCGGACCGCGCTCTGCCAGTCGGGTCCGAGGCCGGGGGGCTCGATCTCTCCGACGACGGCGTCCACCATGCCGTCCAGCAGCTCTTCCTTGTTGGCGACGTGCTTGTAGAGCGCCATCGGCACCACGCCCAGCTCCTGGGCGAGCTTGCGCATGCTCAGCGCCTCGATCCCGATGTCGTCGGCGAGCGCGACGGCGGCGCGCAGCACGCGATCCCTGCTCAGGGGCGCCCGGCGCGCCGGCTCCGACTGCTGGGCCATGTCGACCAGCTCCCTCGTGTCCCGTCGTGTCGCGGCGCGTCCGGTCGTGTCCAGTCGTGTTCCGGCGTGGACCGGCTCTCCGCCTTGACGAGTGTACGGCGTACGCCTAGTCTCGACCGCAGGTGTACGCCGTACACCTCTGGGGAGGGTGTGCACATGAGCTCGACGAGAAGAACCGCGGTCGTCGCGGGGGTGCTGTTCCTGGTCACCGAGGTCGCCGCGATCGGCGGGCTCGCGCTGTACCGGCCGGTGCTGGAGGGGGCCGACTACGTGGCCGGCGCCGGCGCCGACACCCAGGTGCTCCTGGGGGCGCTGTTCGAGATCGTCCTCGCGACTGCCGTGATCGGCACCGGGGTGACGCTGTTCCCGGTCATCAGGAGGCAGAGCGAGGGGGCCGCTCTGGGCCATGTCTGCGGCCGGCTCCTCGAAGCCGCCGTCATCGTCGTCGGCATCGTCAGCGTGCTGTCGGTCGTCACACTGCGACGGGACTTCACAGGAGGGGTAGAAGGGGCGGGAGGGGCGCCGGACCCCGACGCGTCGTCCTTCGTCGCCGCGGGCAGGGCCCTGGTCGCGATCCACGACTGGACGTTCCTGCTCGGGCCCAATGTCGCCCTCGGGGCGAACACGCTGCTGCTGGCCTGGCTGATGTACCGGTCGCGCCTGGTGCCGCGGTTCATCGCCGTGCTGGGGCTCGTCGGGGGCCCGCTGATCTGCCTCTCGGCGACCGCCGTGATGTTCGGGCTCTACGAGCAGGTCTCCGTGCCGGGGTCGATCGCCGCCGTCCCCGTCTTCGCCTGGGAGGCAACCCTCGCGATCCGGCTCATCGCCAAGGGCTTCGACCCGTCCCCGACCGCCTCCGAGACAGGGCCCCACGCGTCGAGCGCCCGCCGCGATCCCCGCGTGGCGGTCTAGCCGCCCCGGCAGCCCGGCGGCGGCGACCCGCCGCCCGACGTGCGAGCGCGAGGCGGACATGGGGGACACTGGGCGGGACGTACCGCACCCCGACAGGAGCCCTGCCCCATGCCCCGCCTCGCTCTCTACTCCCTCGTCGTCTGCGCCCTCGCCGTCGCCGCGGCCGTGGTCTCCTTCGCGCAGGGCAGCTGGCTCGGGATCGTCTGGGTGCTGCTGGTCGGCCTCTCCTCGAACATGTCCTGGTACTACCTGCGCAGGGCCAAGGCGGAGCGCGAGGCCCGCGGCGCTACCGGTTGACCGCCACCTCGCACATCTCGTCCGTCTGCCAGAAGCGGTAGAACTCCTGGCCGCACCACGTCTCGTCGCGGCTCACGCCCAGCCCGCGCATGATCGCGTCGATCGCGTCGAAGAAGGCGTGGTTCACCTCGGGGATGAACAGGACGACGAAGACGGCGAGCAGACCGAACGGCGCGAACGGCTCGACCTGGCGGCGGATCTTGTGCGACAGCCAGGGCTCGATCACGCCATAGCCGTCCAGGCCCGGCACCGGCAGAAAGTTCAAGATCGCCGCGGTGACCTGGAGCAGCGCGAGGAACGCGAGCGCGAAGCGGAAGAGCAGCGGCACGCCGTCCAGCGCGTCCAGCCAGAACGGCGCGGTGCACACCAGCGCGAACAGCACGTTCGTCAGCGGCCCGGCCGCGGAGATCAGGCTGTGCTTCCAGCGCCCGCGGATCCGGCCCCGCTCGATGAAGACCGCGCCGCCGGGCAGGCCGATGCCGCCCATGATCACGAACAGCACGGGGAGCACGATGCTCAGCAGGGCATGCGTGTACTTGAGCGGGTTGAGGGTCAAGTAGCCCTTCGCGCCGATGGAGATGTCGCCGCCGTGCAGCGCGGTGCGGGCGTGGGCGTACTCGTGCAGACAGAGCGAGACGATCCACGCCGAGGTGACGAACAGGAACACGGCAAGGCCCGCGCTCGCCGCGAACTCCGTCCACACCGCCCACCCGGTCACCGCCATGACGGCGACGATCCCTATGAAGACAGGACTGATCCGCCGGTCGCTGTGGCGGGTGGCGGCGAAGGACATGGGCGCGGCTCCTGTGGCGGGGCAGTGGTGGCGGGACGTGCGAGTAGACCGTACCGGTGGACCGTACCGGTGACGTGGGGAGAACGTCCCGTGGGTGCCGCCTGGTTCCTGCCGTACGGGCCCGCACGGGCGGCGGGGACAATGGGCCGGTGCACTATCGCGTACTCGGCACTTCTCAGGCATTCCACGACGACGAGACGCCTGTCTCCCTCGGCGGGGCGCGGCTGCGCGCGCTGCTGACCGTGCTGGCGCTCAGGGCAGGGCGCACGGTCCCGGTCGGCGTGCTCGTCGACGAGGTGTGGGACGGCGACCCGCCCGCGGACGCGGTGGGCGCGGTGCAGGCGCTGGTCGGCCGGCTGCGGCGGGCGCTGGGGCACGAGGCCGTGGCGTCGGCGGAGGGCGGCGGCTACCGGCTGTGCGCGGACGCGGACGACGTGGACCTGCACCGTTTCGACCGGCTGACGGGCGAGGGGACGCGGGCGCTGGAGGAGGGCGACGCCGACAAGGCGGCCGCGCTGCTCGACGACGCGCTCGCGCTGTGGCGCGGACCGGCGCTCGCCGATCTGCCGGACCGCGGCGCTCAGACCGCGCGCTGGGAGGCTCGCCGACTGGACGCCCGTCGCGCCCGCCTCGGGGCGGCGCTGGCGCTGGGGCGCGCGGAGGAGGCGCTGCCGGAGCTCGCCGCCCTCTGCGAGGAGCACCCGCTGGACGAGCCGCTGCACGCGTTGCGCATCCGGGGGCTGCGGGACGCGGGCCGGGCGGCGCAGGCGCTGGAGGCGTACGAGGCGGTGCGCAGAGAGCTGGCGGACCGGCTCGGGGCGGACCCGGGGGCCGAACTGCGCTCGCTGCACGCGCAGTTGCTCACGCCTGTGCCTGCGCCTGCGCCCGTGCCGGCCCGGATACCCGATCCCGTACGGGCTCCCGCGGTGTCGTCCCCGACCCCGGCCCCGGCTCCCGGCTCGTCGCACACCGTGCCGCGGCCCGGGAACCTGCGCGCCCGTCTGACGTCCTTCGTCGGGCGCGAGGCGGACATCGAGACCATCCGCGGCGACCTCTCCCAGGCCCGTCTGGTCACCCTCCTCGGCCCGGGCGGGGCCGGGAAGACCCGGCTGTCCCAGGAGGCTGCCGAACAGGCCGCGCACGCCTGGCCCGACGGCGTCTGGCTGGCCGAACTCGCCCCCGTGGACGCCCCGGAGAACGTCGCCGAGGCCGTCCTCACCGCGCTCGGCGCTCGCGAGACGGTGCTGCGCGGCGCGGGCGCCGAGGAGCTGCGCGCCGCCGAGAGGCACGGCGACGACGCCCTCGTACGACTCGTGGAGCACTGCTCACGGCGGCGCATGCTGCTCCTCCTCGACAACTGCGAGCATGTCGTCGCCTCGGCCGCGACCTTGGCCGAACGCCTGCTGGAGAGCTGCCCGAACCTCACGATCCTGGCCACCAGCCGCGAACCGCTCGCCGTGCCGGGCGAGCTGGTCCGCCCGGTCGACCCGCTGCCCGACCCGATGGCCCTGCGCCTGCTGGCCGAGCGGGGCGCGTCGGCGCGGCCGGGCTTCCGGATCGACGAGGACGAGCGGACGGCCGAGGCGGCGCGGGAGATCTGCCGCCGCCTGGACGGCCTGCCGCTCGCCATCGAACTGGCCGCGGCCCGGCTGCGGATGCTCACCCCGCGCCAGATCGCGGACCGCCTGGACGACCGCTTCCGCCTCCTGACGAACGGCAGCCGCACGGTCCTGCCGCGCCAGCAGACCCTGCGCGCGGTGGTCGACTGGTCCTGGGACCTGTTGGAGGCGCCGGAACGGGCGGTCCTGCGCCGCCTGGCGGCATTCGCGGGCGGCTGCGACCTGAGCGCGGCGGAGGAGGTCTGCGGCGCGAGCCCGACGGACGGGGCGGTGTCTACGGGCCCTGCGGACGGGCCGGGCGGCCCTGCGGCCGCCGATGGGCAGCAGGGTGCCCCCGCTGGCGCGGAGGGGCGGACGGGCGGCCCCGCCGCCGTGGCCTTCGGTCCGGACGGCCGGGCGGGCGCCGGCACCGATGGGCCGCCGCGTCCCGCGGAGCCGTCGCCCCCGGCCAGCCCGCCGGACGCTTCGGGAGCCGTCCCCGGCCAACCCGCCTCCGCGAGCCCGTCGCACCCGCCCGCGCCCGCGGGCCCTGCAGACGGGCCGGGCACCCCCGCTCGCGTCGACGGGCAGCCGGGCACCCCCGCCGCCGTGGCCTCCGGTCCGGACGGCCGGGCGGGCGCCGGGGCCGATGGGTCGACGCGTCCCGCGGAGCAGTCGCCCCCGGCCAGCCCGCCGGACGCCCCAGGAGCCGCCCCCGGCCAGCCCAGCGTCCCCGTCCCGGTCGTCGGTCGTGAGGACGTCGCCGCGTATCTCGGGTCGCTCATCGACAAGTCCCTCGTCGTCGCCGCCCCCGCCCCCGACGGCGCCATGCGCTACCGGCTGCTCGAGACCGTCGGCGAGTACGCCGGCGAGCGGCTCGACGAGAGCGGGGAGCGCGCCGCCGTCGAGCGGCGGCATCTCGTCCACTACCGGGAGCTGGCCCGCACCACCGACCCCCTCCTGCGCGGCCACGGCCAGCGCGACGCCATCGCGCGGCTTCAGCTCGAGTACGAGAACCTCCGCACCGCCCTGCGCCGCGCCGTCGCCCTGCGCGACGAGCAGGAGGCCCTCTGCCTCGTGCTTTCCCTCTCCTGGTACTGGCAGATGCGCGATCTGCGGTCCGAGGCCCGGCACTGGTCCCAGGCCGTCGCGGACCTCGGACCCGACCCCTTCGCGCCGCCCGTCGCGCCCGCGCCCCCGATCCACGAGCGGTGCACGGACGCGCCGCCGCCCATGCGGCCCGAGCTCCACCTGGAGGCCCGGCGGCAGGTGCGGCTGGTCGGGATGGTCAGCATGGACCACCACCTCGAGGAGTGGACCACCCCGGACAAGCGCGCCTGGCTCCGGGCCGTCGTCAGCGTCTACCGCCCCGACCTCCCGCAGAGCACCCGCCACCCCGGCTCGCTCTGGTTCTTCGCCTCGCTCCTCACCGGCGACGGCGAGGATCTGCGGAACGTGCTCGACGACGTCGTCCGCGCCGTCGAGAAGACGGGCCACGCATGGGACCTCGCCACCGCGCTCCAGATGCGCGCCAACATCCTGGCCAACCGCAGCCAGTGGGCGGGCGACGCCCACCGCGACGCCGACCGCAGCTACGCGATCTACGAACGCCTCGGCGACTCCTGGGGCACCGCCGAGGCCCTCTCCGCGCGCGGCGAGGCCTTCGAGCGGCGCGGCGACTACGCGGAGGCCGCCGAGGACTTCAAGGTCGCCATCGTGCACGCCCAGCGGCTCGGGGCGCAGAGCCAGGTCTCGCTGCTGCGCTCCCGCCTCGCGTCCGTGCTGATGGAGACCGGCCACGGCGAGGAGGGCGAGGCCATCCTGCGCGAGGTCATCGCCGGGGGCCCGGAGGGCGGGCACGAGGCGATGCCGGCCGCCCGGCTCTATATCGCGATGCGGCTCGGCCGCACGGGCCGTATCGCCGAGGCCCGGGAGCAACTCGGCCTGCTCCGCGAGGAGTTCCGGTCCGAGACCCTCGCCGTCTTCGAGGGCATCGTGCTCGGCTGCCTCGCCTGGCTCGACACCGTGGACGGCCACGGCGCCCGCGCCCTCGACCGGGCGCGCCGGGCCCTGGCGCTGGCCCTCGCCCCCATCTCGATGATGATCGCCCCGCAGCTGCCCGCCTCGCATGTGCTGACCGCCGCCCTCGCCCTCACCGCCATCGGCGGCGAGGACCGCGTCCGGCACGCGGTCCGCCTGCTCGGCGCGTACGAACAGCTGCTTCCCGCCGGCCACTTCGCTCCCTCCCTGGAGCGCGAGAGCCGTGAGGAGGTCGAGCAGGCCGCCCGTGCCCTCCTCGGCGACGCCGCGTACGAGTGCGCGTACGAGGCCGCGCGCGCCGAGAGCGACGGCCGCACGCTGGAGGAGGCCGTCGCTCTGGTCTGACCCGGGGCCGGGCGCCCGCCCGAGGCGGCGCCCGCGCCCGGTCAGGTCTTCTTGCGGAACTTGGAGACCGCCAGCGGCGCCGTGACCAGCGTGATCAGCGCGGCCCAGCCCAGGGTCATCCACACCGAGTCGCCGACCGGGGTGCCGTTGATCATCGCTCGTGCCGCGTCCGCGAGATTGGAGAGCGGGTTGTAGTCGGTGAACGTCTCCAGCCAGCCCGGCATCGACGTCGGCGGAGCGAAGATCGAGGATCCGAACTGCAGGGGCATCAGCACGAGTATCGCCATCCCCTGAACCGCCTGCGCGGACTTGAGGGCCAGCCCCAGCAGGATGAAGATCCACATCAGCGAGGCGCCGAAGACCAGCGACAGGCCGACCGCGCCGAGCAGCTCGAACACCGACGACTTGATCTCCAGCCCGAGCAGAAAGCCCATGGCCAGCAGGATCGTCATGGCGACCACCATCCGGCCGATCTCGACGACGACCTTCGCGATGAGCACGGACGACCGGGCGATGGGCATCGTCCGGAACCGGTCCATCACGCCCTTCTTGAAGTCGTCGTTGACGCCCGATCCGACGGCCATGGCGATGTTCATGCCCGTCATGGCCATCAGGCCGGGCACCAGATAGTTCACATAGACGTCCTGGTTGCCCTTGCCGGCGATCGACCCGCCGAAGACGTACACGAACAGCAGGATGAAGACGATCGGCATCAGGACGGCGTCGGCCATCGACTCCGGGTCCTGCTTGATCTGCAATGCGTTGCGTCTCGTCAGCGCGCCGATGTGCCGCAGGTTGGCGCGCAGCCCGATCCTGCCCTCCCCGGCGGGGGAGGCGGCGGGGGCGGTGAGTGTTGCCGCGCTCATGCCGCGACCTCCTCGGGGATCGTGTCGGTCGACGGGTCGGATGTCGGCGCCTTCTCGCCGGTGATGGCCAGGAACACCTCGTCCAGGCTGGGCAGATGGGTGCCGATGTGCGCGATGCCGAAGCCGCGGGCGGCCAGCAGCGCGACGACCGCGGTCAGTTGCTCGTCGCTCAGGATCGGCACGTACACCAGTCCGTCGTCCGGCACGGCCTGCGCGCCCCCGAGCCCGTCCAGCCCGGCCTCGGCGACCGCGGCGGCCATCGCCGCCAGCTGCGCCGGATCGGACGGCCGTATCTGCAGGGTCCGGCCGCCGACCTTCGCCTTGAGCTCGTCCACCTCGCCGTTGGCGATGACCCGGCCGCGGTCGATGACCGTCAGCTCGTTCGCCAGCTGCTCGGCCTCTTCCATGTACTGGGTGGTGAGCAGCACGGTCACGCCGTCGGCGACCATGCGCCTGACCTCGGCCCAGACCTCGTTGCGGGTGCGGGGGTCGAGGCCCGTCGTCGGCTCGTCCAGATAGAGCACGGCCGGCTGCCCGATCATCGAGGCGGCCAGGTCGAGTCGCCTGCGCATACCGCCGGAGTACTGCATCGAGGGCCGCTTGGCCGCCTCGGTGAGCGAGAAGCGCTCCAGCATCTCGTCGGCGCGGCGGCGGGCGTCCTTGCGGGAGAGGTCGAGCAGCCGCCCGATCATGTAGAGGTTCTCCCAGCCGGAGAGCTTCTCGTCGACGGAGGCGTACTGCCCGGTCAGGCCGATGGTGCGGCGAAGCTGCCGGGGCTGCTTGACCACGTCGTAGCCGGCGACGGTGGCGTGCCCGGCGTCCGGGACGATCAGGGTGGACAGACAGCGTACGAGGGTGGTCTTGCCGGCGCCGTTGGGGCCGAGGACGCCGAGGACGGTGCCCTCCCGCACGTCCAGGTCCACGCCGTCCAGCGCTTTGGTCTCGCCGTAGTGCTTGACCAGGCCCCGTACCTGGACGGCGATGCCCTCGCCGGCCCTGGGGTTCTTGTCGATTCGCGTCATGCCGTAGACACTGCCGGTCGCCGCCGACAGACCGCAGACAGCCCGCCGACAAGCAGCCGACAAGATCGCCGACAGGGTTGTCGGAAGGCTGCCGTCGGCTCGAACTCGCGCTCCCGGCAAGCCTGTTGACGGGCGCGTCAGAAGGTCATCGGGTCAGGAGCCGGCCGGTACCGCGTAGTCGCCGAAGCCGACCCAGTCGAGGATGACGCACGTCTCGTCGCCGACCACCCATGCGTCGTGGCCGGGCTGCACGGTGAAGAAGTCGCCGGCGCTCAACTCGTCGGCCTCGCCGTCGTTCATCACGACCTTCATCCGGCCGCTGACGACATAGCCGACATGGGACGCCAGGCAGGTGGCGGTGCCGGCGATGGGCTTGACGTGCTTGGTCCACTGCCAGCCGGGCTCGAACACCGCGCGGCCGACCGGCCCCTGCTCGGTGGACAGGAGGTCGAGTCTGCCCTTGCCGTCCTCGAATGTGCGGGTGACATCGGCCTTGTCGAAGTTCCTGTGCTTGATCGCGGCCATGACCGTCCGCCTTCCGGGCGCACCCTCTGCTGACCCCGAGTCCACTTCTCAGGCTACGCGCGGCCGTCGGAGACCTCATGCCGACAGCCCGCCGATGGGGGAAGTCGGCGGGCTGTCGTTGGTGCCGGAGATGGTCAGTGGAAGGTGTGCTCCTCCTGCGGGAACGTTCCGCCTACGACCTCGTCGGCGAAGGCCTTCGCCGCGTCCCCGAGCGTCTGGCGGAGGTTGGCGTACTGCTTGCTGAAGCGCGGCGTCTTCCCGGCCGTCAGCCCGGCCATGTCGGTCCAGACGAGCACCTGGGCGTCCGTCTCGGGGCCCGCGCCGATGCCGACGGTCGGGATCTGCAGGCTGCGCGTCACCTCGGCGGCCAGCTCGGCCGGCACCAGCTCCAGGACGACGGCGAACGCGCCGGCGTCCTGCGCGGCCTTCGCGTCGTGGAGCAGCCGGTGGGCCGCCTCGTCGCTGCGGCCCTGGACGCGGTAGCCCATGGTGTTCACCGACTGCGGGGTCAGGCCCAGGTGCGACATCACCGGGATGCCGGCCTGGACGAGCAGCTCGGTCTGGGGGAGGGAGCGCTGGCCGCCCTCGAGCTTGACGGCGCCGACGCCGGCGTCCTTGATCAGCCGTGTGGCGTTGCGCAGGGCCTGGACCGGGCCCTCCTGGTACGCGCCGAAGGGGAGGTCGCCCACGATGAGGGCGCGCTGGGTGCCCCGTACGACGGCGGCGGACAGCAGCGTCATCTCGTCCATCGTGACCGGCACGGTGGTCTCGTAGCCGAGATGGCAGTTGCCCATGGAGTCGCCGACGAGCATGACCGGGATGCCGGCCTCGTCGAAGACGGAAGCGGTCATCGCGTCGTAGGCGGTCAGCATCGGCCACTTCTCGCCGCGCTCCTTGGCGGCGGCGATGTCGTGGACGGTGACACGGCGGGTTCCCTTGCCGCCGTACAGCGTCTTGCTGCTGTCGGCGGGTTTCTGGGCAGCCTGAAGCGTCATGGCTAAACGGCTCCTTCGTCATCTCGAGGCGCCCTGACGGCGTCCCCGGATCTCCTCCATGGTGGCACCTCGTGCCGCATCGGCGAAAGAGGACCCGTTCGTTCGATTGCTTTCCTATACGAGACGGTCTCGTATCGAAAAGGGTACGCTGGAGAACATGGCGACACCGTCCGGCACGCCTGCCGTGCCGCAGCCCGCCCATCGGATCCCCGAGGCCGTCCACCGCCGCCGCTGGTGGATCCTGACCGTCCTGATGTTCAGCCTGCTCATCGTGGTGCTGGACAACTCGATCCTGAACGTCGCCGTCAAGACGATCGCCAGCCCCGCGCCCGTCGGCATCGGCGCGACGCAGAGCCGGCTGGAGTGGGCGATCAACTCGTACACCCTGGTCTTCGCCGGGATGCTCTTCACCGCCGGACTGCTGGGCGACCGGGTGGGGCGCAAGAAGGTGCTGCTCTTCGGGATCCTCGTCTTCGGGGTCGGCTCGGCGCTCGCCGCGTTCTCCCAGTCGCCCGAGGAGCTGATCGTGTACCGGGCGGTGATGGGCTTCGGGGCGGCGTTCGTCATGCCGGCCACGCTCGCGGTGCTGATGTACGTCTTCGAGCGCGACGAGCAGCCCAGGGCGATCGGGATCTGGGCGGGCAGCGTCGGCGTGGGCATCGCGATCGGCCCGATCACCGGCGGACTGCTCATCGAGCACTTCTGGTGGGGCTCGATCTTCCTGGTCAATGTGCCGATCGTGGTGGTCGCGCTGATCGCGATGGCCCTGCTGATCCCGGACTCCAGGGACCCCGACCCCGGCCGGATCGACCCGCTGGGCGTGGTGATGTCGGTCGTCGGGCTGGTCCTGCTGGTGTACGGGATCATCCGCGGCGGCGAGCTCGCCGACTTCACGGCCCCCTCGGTGCTCCTGCCGCTGGCCGCCGGGGCGGCGGTGCTGGGCCTGTTCGTGCTGCACGAGAGGCGCAGCGACCACCCGGCACTCGACCTGTCCTACTTCAGGCAGCCCTCCTTCGCCGCCGCCGTGGCCGCCATCGCGCTGGTCTTCTTCGCGGTCATGGGCGTGACCTTCTTCTCGGCGTTCTATCTGCAGAGCCTGCGCGGCTACAGCGCGCTGGAGGCGGGGGTGCTGATCGTGCCCCTGGCGGCCGCGCAGCTGATCTTCGCGCCGCGCGCCCGGCTGGCGGTGGACCGCTACGGGGCGCGGGCGGCGTGCACCGGGGGCATGCTCCTGGTGGCGGCCGGGCTGGCGGCCTTCGCGTTCTTCGACGAGTCCACCCCGGCATGGGCGCTGGGCCTCGTGTTCTTCGCGCAGGGCGCGGGGATGGCGCACATCATGCCGCCGGTGACCGTCTCGGTGATGCAGTCGCTGCCCCGGGAGAAGGCGGGCTCGGGCTCCGCGGTCAACAACACCGTCCGGCAGGTCGGCGGGGCCATGGGCGTCGCCGTCCTCGGCTCCCTGCTCTCGACGCGCTACCGCGCGGGCGTCGAGGACCGCCTGGAGGGCCTTCCTCGTGGGGAGCGGCACGCGGCGGGGGAGTCGCTCGAGGCGACGCTGGCGGTCGCGGAGCGGCTCGGCCCGGCCGGCAAGGCGCTGATCGCCCCGGCGAAGGAGGCGTTCCTGTCCGCGATGCATCTGACGGCCCTGGCGTCGGCGGCAGTGGCGCTGGCGGGGGCCGCGGTGGTGGGGTTCCTGCTCCCGAGGGGAGGAGTGAAGGCGCCGCAGGGACGCAGCCCCGCGCCGGCGTCGACGCGGACGTCGGCACAGCCGGCGGCCGAGGACGGCGACTGAGGAGGCGGGAGAGGAGGCGGAAGAGGAACCGGGAGAGAAGGCGGGGGAGGGCGAGGAGCGGGCCGCAGGCCGTGCGGATGCTCCACAGGCCGTGCTCCCCAACCCTGTTGCTCGGTCCGCCCCGCGCCGCGGCGAGAATGGGACCGCCCGGACCGCCCCTTGACCATCGCGAGAAACGGAGCGCACGTGCCCACGGAGCAGCAGTCGACGCCCCGCGGCAGACCCCGCAGCGAGGCCGCCGAACGCGCCATCGTCGGCGCCGTCGTGCGGCTCCTCGAGGAAGGCGTGCCCCTCTCCGAGCTCTCCATCGAGCGCATCGCCCGCACCGCCGGCGTCGGCAAGGCCACCATCTACCGCCGCTGGGAGGGCAAGGAGGCCCTCTTCGTCGACGTCGTGCGCTCCATGGAGCCCGTGGACCCGCCGCTGCCCGGCGCCTCCGTGCGGGACGACCTGGTCGCCATCGTCGAGACGCTGCGCCTGCGCGGCCTCGCCAAGCGCTCCTCCGTCCTGCTGCACAACGTCTTCGCGCAGATGCAGAGCTATCCCTCCGTATGGGACATGTACCACCGCGTCGCCGTCCTGCCGCGTCGCGAGCGGATAGACGACGTGCTGCGACGCGGCGTCGAGAGCGGCGAGATCCGCGGCGACGTCGACATAGACCTTCTGGGTGACCTGTTCGTCGGCCCGATGCTCGTGCGGACGGTGCTGCGCCCGGAGGGGGCGCCGGGCGAGGGGGCCGCCGAGCGGATCGTCGACGCGGTGCTGGAAGGCGTACGCGGACGGCGCTGAGCGGACGGGCGGACGGCGCTGAGCTGACGAGCGGACGCCGCTGAGCTGCCGAGGCGCCCGCGCGTCGCCCCGTCGAGCGTCCCGCCCGGCGTGTTCGCCGACCCGCCGATCCGGCCCGCCGGAAGTGTGCGCGTTCTGTCACAGCGTCCCCACCTGGCCCGATACCAGGAACCCCGTACGCCGCCTCGTCGTCATCGTGGCAGAACGGTCGTCCCTCGACGGCGGAGTAGCCACGTTCATCGCCTAGGGTCGAGACCTTGGCAGCGGTGAGCGTGACGGCAAGGCAAGTGAGGAAAATCTTCATGGTGCAGGCGGACATCGGCAACGGGAACGGCGGCGCGGAGATGCGGCCCTCGGGATCCCGGGTCAGGCGTCTGCTCGAGCGGTGGCGAGACGACCGGGGCATCTGGCGGCGCGGCACTGTCCTCGCCGCCTGCGCGGTGTTCATCGCGCTGTTGATGATCCTGCACGCGCAGATCCCCAACCGCATCGGCAACCTCGGCAGCCTCAGCGAGACCTTCCTGCCCTGGTTCGGCGTGTTCATCCCGGTCCTCATCGCGGCTGCCCTGTGGCGGCGTTCGGCCACGGCGCTGATCGCCGTGCTGCTGCCGCTCGTCGTCTGGCTCAACCTGTTCGGCGGTCTGCTCACCGGCAAGTCGGCCGCGTCCGGCGGCGATCTGACCGTCGCCACCCACAACGTCAACGCCGACAACCCGGACCCGACGGGCACCGCCAAGGCGGTCGCCGCGTCCGGCGCGGACGTGCTGGCGCTTCAGGAGCTGCCGGCCGGCCAGGTGGAGACGTACGAACGGGCGCTCGCCGACACGTACAAGTACCACTCCGTGCAGGGCACGGTGGGCCTGTGGAGCAAGTACCCGATGAGCGGCACCGAGCCCGTCGACATCCGGATGGGCTGGACGCGCGCCATGCGCTCCACCGTGGCGACGCCCGACGGCGAGGTCGCCGTGTACGTCGCCCATATGCCCTCCGTCCGCGTCAAGCTCCACGCCGGCTTCACCGCCAACCAGCGCGACAACAGCGCCGACGAGCTCGGCGAGGCCATCGCCCGGGAGTCGGTGGGCAAGGTCGTCCTCCTCGGCGACCTCAACGGCACGATGAACGACCGCTCGCTGAACGCGGTCACCTCGCAGATGCGCTCCACGCAGGGCGCGGCGGGGGACGGCTTCGGCTTCAGCTGGCCGGCGTCCTTCCCGATGGCGCGCATCGACCAGATCATGGTCAAGGGCGTGGAGCCGGTCTCCTCGTGGACGCTGCCGCGCACGGACAGCGACCACCTCCCGATCGCGGCGAGCGTCAGCCTCTGAGGCGCGGGGCCGCGGGGGCCCCGTACGGACTTGAAGCCGCGTGGACCTGAGACCCCGCAGATCCGCGTCGCACGGACTCTGAAGCCGTACGAAACCCGCGGTTCACCCAGAGGGTCAAATGATCTGAGACACTTTGTTCAGTCAGCGAACTAAACCGTGTGCCGAGTCGGCGACCGCAGCGACTGAACGAAAGGCCCTCCCATGCCCCTGGCGCTGCTCGCGCTCGCCGTCTCCGCCTTCGGCATCGGCACCACCGAATTCGTCATGATGGGCCTGCTGCCCAACGTCGCCGACGACCTCGGCACCTCCGTCCCCACCGCCGGACACCTCGTCTCCGCGTACGCCGTCGGCGTCGTCGTCGGGGCGCCCCTGCTGACCGCCCTCGGCTCCCGCGTCCCGCGCAAGCGGATGCTGATGCTCCTGATGGCGCTCTTCGTGGTCGGCAACCTCGCCTCCGCCCTCGCGCCCGGCTTCTGGACCCTGATCGCGGGCCGCGTGCTCGCCGGGCTGCCGCACGGCGCGTTCTTCGGCGTCGGCGCGGTCGTCGCCGCGCGACTGGTCCCCCAGGGGCGGCAGGCGCGCGCCGTGGCGACGATGTTCCTCGGCCTCACGGTCGCCAACATCGTCGGAGTCCCGGCCGCCACCCTGCTCGGCCAGCACCTCGGCTGGCGGGCGACCTTCCTGGTCGTCACCGCCATCGGCCTGGTCGCCATGGCCGCGCTCGCCCGGCTCGTCCCGTACGTGCCCGTCGAGGCGCACCAGAGCGTCGGCCGCGAGCTGCGCGCCCTGCGCGACCGGCAGGTCCTGCTCGGCCTGCTCACCGCCGTCTTCGGCTTCGCCGGGGTCTTCGCCGTCTACTCCTACCTCGCCTCCATCACCACCGAGGTCATGGGCTTCGGCGAGTCCTCCGTGACGCTGGTCCTCGCGCTGTTCGGCATCGGCATGACCCTCGGCGCGCTGGCCGCGGGCCCGCTGACCGACCGCGCCCTGCGGCCCACGCTGTACGGATCGCTGGCCGCGCTCGCCGCGGTGCTGGTCCTCTTCCGCCTCACCGCGCACATCCCGTGGGCGGCCCTCGTCGCGGTCGTGCTCCTGGGCGCGGTCGGCTTCATGACCACCACCCCGCTCCAGATGCTGGTGATGCAGAAGGCGAAGGACGCGCCCACGCTCGCCTCCGCCTCCAACCACTCCGCCTTCAACCTCGCCAACGCCGGCGGCGCCTGGCTGGGCGGCGCGGCCATCGCGGCGGGCTGGGGCTGGACCTCCCCGGCCGTCGTCGGCGCCGCCCTCGCCGCGGCGGGCCTCGCCCTCGCGGTGACGGCCGGGCTGCTCGACCGTACGACGAGGCGCGACCGTACGACGAAGGGGGCCTCCCGCGTCGTCGCCGCGGGAAGCCCCCATGCCGAGGAGCTCAGCCCGTCGTCTCCCGCCAGCGGTTCGTGATCGGCAGCCGGCGGTCCTTGCCGAAGCCCTTCGCCGAGATCTTCGTGCCCGGCGGGTACTGGCGCCGCTTGTACTCCGCGGTGTCCACCATCCGCAGCGTCCTGGCCACCAGCTCCTCGTCGAAGCCGGCCGCCACGATCGCGTCCTTGCCCTGGTCCCGGTCGACGTACAGCTCGAGGATCCGGTCCAGCACGTCGTAGTCCGGCAGCGAGTCCGTGTCCACCTGGCCGGGGCGCAGCTCCGCGCTCGGCGGCTTGGTGATCGATGCCTCCGGGATCGGCGGGGTCTGGCCGCGCTCCTCGGCCGAGCGGTTGCGCCACCGCGCGAGGCGGAAGACCGTCGTCTTGTAGACGTCCTTGATCGGCCCGTACGCGCCGACGGAGTCGCCGTACAGCGTCGAGTACCCCACCGCCAGCTCGGACTTGTTGCCCGGCGCGAGCACGATGTGGCCCTCCTGGTTGGAGATCGCCATCAGCGTGGTGCCGCGCAGCCGCGACTGGAGGTTCTCCTCGGCCAGGCCGGTCAGGCCCAGCGCTTCCATGTACGCGTCGAACATCGGCTCGATCGACACGGTCCGGAAGTTCAGCCCGGTGCGGCGGGCCAGCTCGGCCGCGTCGCCCTTGGAGTGGTCCGAGGAGTACTTCGACGGCATGGAGACGCCGTACACGTTCTGCGCGCCCAGCGCGTCGCAGGCGATGGCGGCGACCAGCGCCGAGTCGATGCCGCCGGACAGGCCGATCAGCACCGAACGGAAGCCGTTCTTGGCGGCGTACGCGCGCAGGCCCACGACCAGCGCCGAATACACCTCCTCGTCGTCGTCCAGCCGGTCCGCGTACCCGCCGGCGAGCTCCGGCTCGTACGCGGGCAGCGGGTCCTCGGACAGCACGACGCGCTCGATGCGCAGCCCGTCGTCGACCACGCCCGTCGGCGGCTCGGCGGCGGCCGCGGGCAGCTCCAGGTCGAGGACGACGCAGCCCTCGGCGAACTGCGGGGCGCGCGCGACGACCTCGCCGTGGGCGTCGACGACGATCGAGTCGCCGTCGAAGACCAGCTCGTCCTGCCCGCCGATCATCGCCAGGTACGCGGTGGTGCAGCCGGCCTCCTGGGCGCGCTTGCGCACCAGCTCCAGCCGGGTGTCGTCCTTGTTCTGCTCGTACGGCGAGGCGTTGATCGAGATCAGCAGCCCGGCGCCGGCGGAGCGGGTGGCCGGCACCCGCCCGCCGTCCTGCCAGAGGTCCTCGCAGATCGCGAGCGCGACGTCGACGCCGTGCACCCGGATCACCGGCATCGTGTCGCCGGGCATGAAGTAGCGGAACTCGTCGAAGACGCCGTAGTTGGGCAGGTGGTGCTTGGCGAACGTCAGCACCACCTCGCCGCGGTGCAGCACGGCGGCGGCGTTGCGCGGCGCCCCCGCCGGCTGGCCGTACTTCGGCTGGGCGTGCTCGGCGCGGTCGAGATACCCGAGGATCACCGGCAGTTCGCCGAAGCCCTCGTCGTCGAGCCGCGCCGCGAGCGCCCGCATGGCCGTCCGGGACGCCTCCACGAACGACGAGCGCAGGGCCAGGTCCTCCACGGGGTAGCCGGTCAGCACCATCTCCGGGAAGGCGACGAGGTGCGCCCCCTGCTCGGCGGAGTGCCGGGTCCAGTGCACGATCGCCTCGGCGTTGCCGGCGAGGTCGCCGACGGTCGAGTCGATCTGATTCAGGGCGAGACGTAGTTGAGGCACGCGGCCCAGTGTAATCGTCTTACTGACGCGATGTCCCGGCCGGGGCGGTGTGGGGCGTCCCACTCCGGGGACGCCCCGGCGCCCGTCAGCGCAGATAGCCCAGGACCGTCATCATCCCCGAGTCCGAGTGGTAGACGTTGTGGCAGTGGAGCATCCACAGGCCCGGGTTGTCCGCGTCGAAGTCCACGGTCAGCTTCCGGCCCGGGAGCAGATTCGCGGTGTCCTTGCGGGGGCGGCCCTCGGCGTCCGCCAGAGCGAACGTATGGCCGTGCAGATGGATCGGGTGCCACATCGTCGTGCCGTTGTGGAGCACCAGCCGCACCCGCTCGCCCGCGCGGACCGGACGGCGCTGGTCGGATGCGTAGGGCTTGCCGTCGAACGCCCAGTCGTACTTCGCCATGCTGCCCGTCAGCCGCAGGTCGATGGTGCGGTCCGGCTTCCGCGCGGGCAGCGCGACGGCGTCGTCCGCACGGAGCCTGTCCGCGGTGAGGATCCGGCCGGACAGCTCCTTCGGCCGTACGGACGGGGCGGGCGCGGCGCCCCCGCCCGTCCGCAGCAGCGCCATCGTGGCCGCGTCCTTCCCCTCGGCCAGCGCGGTCAGCGGGAAGACGCCGTCCCCCGCGGTGACCAGCACGTCGTACCGCTCGCCCATGCCCAGCAGGAGGGCGTCCGTCGTGGCGTGCCGGACGGGGAAGCCGTCGGTGTGCGTCACCGTGAGCTCATGACCGCCGAGCGCGACCCGGAAGGCGGTGTCCCCGCCCGCGTTGACGATGCGCAGCCGGATGCGGTCGCCGGGCTTGGCCGTGAAAGCCGAAGGATCCTCGGCCGTACGGCCGTTGACCAGATAGCGCGGGTACGCCACGTCTCCCGCGTCCCCGCCCAGCAGGTCGCTCTTCGCGCCCATCGCCATGCGCGAGGGCCCGCCGGCCTCGGGCGCGGGCGGCTTGCCGTGGCCGCCGTGGTCTGTCCCGCCGCCGCCCATGCCCTTCCGGAGCTCGGCGAGGACCGCGTCCGGGGTGGAGCCGTCCACGCCGTCGACCCAGTCGTCCAGGACGACGACCCACTCCTTGTCGTAGCTCAGCGGCTCCCTGGGGTCCTCCACGATCAGCGGGGCGTACAGACCGCGGTCCTGCTGGACCCCCGAGTGCGGATGGAACCAGTACGTCCCCGGGTGCGGCACGGCGAAGCGGTACGCGAACTCCGCGCCCGGCTTGACCTCCCGCTGCGTCAGTCCGGGCGCCCCGTCCATGTCGTTGCGCAGGGCGATCCCGTGCCAGTGCAGCGAGGTGGCCTCGGGCAGATGGTTGGCCAGGGTCAGGGCCAGGGTGTCGCCCGCGGTGACGCGGACCTCCCGGCCGGGCAGCCGGTCCCCGTACGCCCAGGACCTGACCGTGCGGCCGGCGCCGAGCTCCAGCGTGGTGGGCGTCGCGGTCAGCCGCACGGTCCGGACGGGGCCGGCGCCGCGGGCGGCCTCGGCGGCGGCGACCTCGGGGCCGTCGGGGGCGACATAGCCGTCGGGGGCGGGCTGGGGAGTGCCGCCGCCGCCCGGCGCATGGTGGTCCGAGCCGGACGGGCCGGAGCAGCCGGCCAGAACGCCCGAGCCGGCGACGGCGACGGCGCCGCCGAGCAGGGCGCGGCGAGTGGGAGTAGAGCGCATGACGGAGAACACCTCGTGGTGTGTGGTGTGGGGAGACGGCGAAGGGCGCGTCTGCCGCCCGGTGCGCGCCGTCGGGCGTCTGGACACCGGGCGACCGGGCCGCCGCTATATCCGCAGCACCGACAGGGTCGCGAGGACGGTCCGCGGGGGCGGGGGGCTGGGCCACAGGGCCCGCAGCAGCAGGCCGCCGAGGGCCGCGATACGCAGACCCGCCCGGTGACGGGCGCTCAGACGGGCCGCGAGCAGGGCCACGCCCCATGCGCCGAGCACGGCCAGACAGACGGACGAGGGGTCCATGCCTGTGGGGGTGGCGGGGGGCTGCGCGTCGGCGTCGGCGTGCTGCCGGGGCGTCTGCGTCGAGACGTACGGGGTGCTTCCGTGCGGGGCGTCCTGCGACGCCATGGGTGCGGTCGGCGGGGGCGACTCGGCGGTGTGCCCCGCGGCGAGCCCCGCGGTGTGGCCGGCGCCCTGCCCCGCGCTCTGTCCCGACCGGTGTTCCGAGCTCTGTCCCGAGCCGTGTGCCATCCCGTGTGCCGACCCGGATGTCGGGTGTCCCACCGTGTGCATCGTGGCGATTCCGAAGAGCAGCGCGACGAGCAGCAGCAGCTGCCCCCAGCGTGCGCGCTCCGTGATCACCATGGCCGGCAGCTTACCCCCACCCGGTATCCGGCTGCCCGGTGGCCCGCTCTTGCGGGGCCGCCTGTCCGGGCGCGGCCGAGGGCTTCAAGTCCTTTTCGTGGCAGGCTGGCTGGCGGTGCTCGCGCCGTTCGGGGCGCGAGAGGGGAGAGGCGGGCCGAGCGTGTCGTGGTCGGGATTCGTACGGGTGGGAGGCGTGCCGCACCATGCCGTCGTCGAGGGCGACGGGCCCGTCTGCGTCCTGAGCGCGGGGCTCGCGATGAGCTGGTTCGACTGGGATCCCGTCGTGCCCCTGCTCGCCCCGCACCGCACCGTCGTCCGCTTCGACCGGCCGGGACACGGGCTCAGCGCCCCCGCCGCCGTGCCCCCCTCCGCCGCCGGCGAGGCCCACCGCATCGCGGGCGTCCTCGACGCGCTCGGCCTTCAGGGGCCCGCGGCCGTCGTCGGGCACTCGATCGCCGGGTTCCACGTGGAGGCGTTCGCCCGCCTGCACCCCTCTCGTACGGCGGCCGCCGTCCTCGTCGACTCCAGCGTCGAGGAGCACGCGCACGTGCCCGCCGCGCCCGCCGTGCGCACCGCCGCCGCCCGCGCGCTGGGCACGGCGCTCGGCGCCGCCGGAGCGCCCGCGGCTCTCGGACCGCTCACCCGCCGCACGGTGGTCCGCCTCTCCCGCGCCTCCGGCGGGGACCCGGCGCCGCCGGCCCTCGTACGCCGCTGCTACGCCACCACCCGAGTACTCCAGGGCGCCCTCCTGGAGAACACCCACTACCGGGCGGTCGCCGCCGAGCTGCTCGCCCTGCGCGAGCGCCACCCGCTGCCGGACGGCGTCCCGTTCGCGGTCCTCGCCGCGGCCGCGGGCGGCGCGTGCTGGCTGGACCGGCAGCGCGCACTGGCCGAGCGGCTCGGCGCCCGCTGCGAGGCGGTCGCGTCGTCGGGCCATCTGATGATGCTGGACCGCCCGGACGCGGTAGCGGCGGCGGTGCTGGGGGAGCCGGCGGCGGCCCTGCGGAAGCGGGGCTGAGGCGGGGGCGCGGGTGTGGGTTCGGCGGGTCCCGGCTGATCGCGCCCGAGGTTCATCGGGCTCGCGGCTCGGCGCGGGTGGGGCTCCGGCGGTCCCTGGCTCAGCGCGAGCGTGAGGTTCGGCCGGCCCGCGGCTCGGCGCGCGCGTGAGGTTCGGCAGGCTCCCGGCTGAGCGCGCCCGAGGTTCATCGAGCCCCTGGCTCAGTGCGAGCGTGAGGTGTGGCCGGCGCGGGCCTGGGTTCGGCGGCCCGCGCCCAGGCCGCCCGCGAGGTTCGCCCCCCCCGTCGCTCCGGCCCTCCGCTTAGACCCGCTGGCTCAGCCCTTCGCGTACACCCGCTCGACCCAGGTCGCGAGCTGCTGGTCCGACAGGTGCTGGGCCAGGTCCGCCTCGCTGATGATGCCGATCAGCTTCTTGTTCTCGATCACCGGCAGCCGGCGGATCCGGTGGCTCTGCATCTCGTCCAGCACGTCGCTGACGTCCGAGTCGGCCTCGATCCAGCGGGGAGTGCCGTGCGCCATGGCGCCCGCCGTCACCGTCGACGGGTCATGGCCCATGGCCACACAGCCGACCACGATGTCGCGGTCGGTGAGGATGCCGCAGAGCCGCTCCTGGGAGTCGGCGATGGGCAGCGCCCCCACGTCGAGCTGCCGCATCAGCTGCGCGGCCCGGTCGAGGGTCTCGTGCGCGGGGATCCACTGGGCCCCCGGGTGCATGATGTCCTTGGCTGTGGTCATGGAGTTCGTGCCTCCTGAGTGCCGTGCCCCGAGCCCCACCTATTGTCATTGGTCCGTTCGGCGTACGCGACCGCTGCGGTCCGCGCCCCGCGAGAAGGAGCCTCCGCCATGGCACAGCTGACCCTGCGCATCACGGGCCGCGAGCTGCCAGGCGGCGCCTGCGGCGAGTACCGCGACGTCCATGTCGGCACGCAGCGCGGCCGGGAGCCCGACCAGCTGGTGTCGGCGGACGCGGCCGAGGCGGTCTTCGAGATCCCGGTCGAGACCGTGACGGCCTCCGACGGCACGCCCGACTTCCGCGGCCCGTACGTCCAGGGCCGGCGCGGCGAGCGGTTCGTCTATCTGACGTGGGGCGAGCTGCCCGCCGGCGGCGAGTTCACGATGTTCCGCCGGACCAAGCTGTTCCTCGCGGACCTGCCCCAGGAGGCGCTCGCGGGCGGCGCGGTGGAGACCGGGCTCGCACTGACCGACTCCGCGGGCCTGCCGCTGTGCGCCGCGGTCCGCCCGCCCCGGATCGCCTGGCGGCTGACCGGGGCGGACGGCTCAGAGGGCTGACCCGAGGTCAGGCCATGACCTCCGCGCCCCGCTTGTGCAGGAGGTCGACCATCAGCTCGACCTCCGAGCGCTGGGCGTCGACCATGCCCTGCGCCAGATCCCGCTCCACGCCCACCGTGCAGAGCCGCACACAGCCCTCGGCCATGGCGACGCCGCCGTTGTGGTGGACGATCATCAGCTGGAGGTAGAGGATCTCGGCTTCCTTGCCGCTGGCCTTGCGCAGCTTCTCCAGCTGCGTCTTGGTGGCCATGCCCGGCATCAGCGAGCCGTCCTGGACCTCGTGGCCGCCGCCGTGCGACGCGTGCCCGCCGTCCTCGTTCATCCAGTCCATGGGCGTGGCGTCCGCGGCGAGCTTGGGCAGCCCCCACAAATCCAGCCAGCCCAGCATCATGCCGCGCTGGTTGGCCTGGGTGTTGGCGATGTCGTACGCCAGCCGGCGCACCTCTTCGTCCTGCGTGCGGTCGCGGACGATGAAGGACATCTCCACCGCCTGCTGGTGGTGCACGGACATGTCGCGGGCGAAGCCCGCGTCCGCCGAGGCCGTCGACGGCGTACGCGGGGCGGCGGCGTCGTTGCCCCCGGCGGAGGCCACCGTGGCCGCCCCCGCGAAGAGCAGCGCGAGCACCACCGCGGTGATCGCCGCCCAGTGCGTACGGGTCATGGACGTCACTGGGACCCCAGCCCGCCCGTGCACGCGGCGCCCGGCTCAGGGGTCTGCAGGCCCTGGACGTACTTCGTGAAGAACTGGCTCACCCGCGGGTCGTCGGCGCCGTCGACCGTGACCTGCTTGCCCCACGCGGTCAGCATGATCGCCCCGGACTGCTCCTTGACCGGGCTCATCAGGGAGTACGGCGTCTTCTTGACCTTCTCGCCGAGCTTGTCGACGTCGCCCTTGGGAGCCTTGTCGTTGTACGTCACCCAGACCGCGCCGTGCTCCAGCGAGTGGACGGCGTTCATCTCGGGGATCGGCTCCTTGTAGACGTCGCCGTCGCAGTTCATCCACACCTGGTTGTGGTCGCCGCCGACCGGGGGCTTCATCGGGTAGCTGACCTGCTTGTCGACGTGCTTGCGGCCCAGCTTCTTCGCGTCCCAGGACTTCTCCTCGGTGACGGGCGCCTTGGCCTCGATGATCCGCTGCTCCTTTTCCTCCGACTCCTTGTTGAGGACGAAGACGCCGAAGCCGACGAGGCCGGCGACGACGACGCCGCTGACGGCGATGGTGATGATGCGGTTGCGGCGCTCGCGGGCGTGCTCGGCGCGGCGCATCTCCTCTATACGGGCCCTGCGGTCGTTGCTGGTACGGGAAGCCATGGTGTCGGTAGTCCTTCGTGAGTTCTGCGGAGGTCGGTGGGGGAAGTGCGGAACGTGCGGAACCGCTCAGGTCCGCAGCACTTGAAGGACGTGCAGATCCGGGGCGCGGGGATGCGCTCCGGAGCGGGGCCGGTCGCCGGCGGGCGACGGCGGGGCGAACTGCGGGGGCTGCGCGCCGGCCAGCGGCGGGGCGTCCAGCGGCGGCGCGGTGAGCACCGCCGGGCTCAGCGAGGGCAGCAGCCCGCAGTCGCCCTTGTCGTAGGGACAGCTGTAGGCGAAGCCCGTGTGCTCCGGCGGGGCGTCGTGGTGCGCGCCCGCCGGGCTCAGACAGAGGAACAGCACGCCGAGGAGCGTCGCCACGGCGCTTGTCAGGGCCGTGGGACGCGTGGCGCGCTGGAGGCGGTTGATCCGCGAACCCCCCATGGCCGCAGATGGTAGTAGGCGCGCGGGCTTCGTACCTCAGTTGGGCCACACAAAGGCCGCGGACGGCCCTACCCGGCCGCGCGGAAGGGCCCCGCCGCGGGGTGCGGACGGGGCCCTTCGGGAGTCGTCGTGCCGTCCGGACCGGACATCTCGCCTCGTACGGACCGGACATCTCGCCTCGTACGGACCGGACATCGCATCTCGTACGGACCGGACATCGGCTCTCGTACGGACAGACATCGCCTCTCGTACGGATCAGACGCGCTCGGGCGTGCGCTCCTCGACGGGCTCCGGAGCGGGGCGGTCCTGCGGCTCCGCGTCGCCCGCCCGGAAGAGGCGGCCCGGCCACCAGAACCAGCGCCCCAGGTCGAGGGCGAGGGCGGGCACCAGGACCGTGCGCACCAGGAAGGTGTCCAGCAGGACGCCGATGCCGACGATCACGCCCATCTGCGCCATCGTCACCAGCGGCAGCCCGGCGAAGACCGCGAACGTCGCGGCGAGCACGATGCCCGCGCTGGTGATGACGCCTCCGGTGGTCGTCAGGCCCTCCAGGACCCCGCGTGCGTGGCCGAGCCTGACCGCTTCCTCCCTGACCCGGTGCATCAGGAAGATGTTGTAGTCGATGCCCAGGGCCACCAGGAAGACGAAGCCCATCAGCGGGATCGACCAGTCGACTCCGGCGTAGCCGAGCACGTGCTCGAAGAGCAGGTTCGAGGCGCCGAGCGCGCCGAAGTACGAGAGCACGACCGTGGCCAGCAGCAGCACCGGGGCGACGATCGCGCGCAGCAGCCAGACCAGTACCAGCAGGACGACGAGCAGGACGACCGGGATGACCGTCCGCAGATCGCGGTCGGCGGCGCGCTGGGTGTCGAGGGTCTGCGCGGTGGTGCCGCCCACAAGCGCGTCCGCGCCCTCGACGTCCCCGGCCCGCTCGCGCAGCCGGTCGACGGTGTCCTTGGCGCCCTGGCTGTCGGGCGCGTCCTCGAGTACGACGGAGAGGGTGGCCAGCTTGCCGTCGGGGGTGCGTTCGCCGTCCTGGACCCGGGCGACGCCGGGCACGTCCGTGACGGCGGCCTTCACCTGGGCGGACCGGTCGGCGGCGACGACGATCGTCGCGGGGTCGGAGGCGCCCGACGGGTAGTGGGCCGAGATCCGCTCCTGGGCGACGACCGACTCGGGCTTGTCCTGGAACATCTCGGACTGCTGGAGGCCCATGTTGATACCGAAGGCGCTGAGCGCGAGCACGCCGGTGACGGCGACGGCCATCAGCCAGGACCAGCGGGGGCGACGTGCGACCGCGGTGCCGATCCGGGCCCAGACGGTGGTCGACTTGCGCGCGGGGGTCCCGAAGCGCGGTACGAAGGGCCAGAAGACCCAGCGGCCCGCGATCACCAGCAGAGCGGGCAGGACCGTGATCATCGCGACGAAGCCGCAGATCACGCCGACCGCGCCGACCAGGCCCATCGAGCGCGAGGAGTTGATGTCGGCGAGGGAGAGGCAGGCGAGGCCGACGGCGATGGTGCCGGCGGAGGCCAGGATGGCCGGTCCCGAGCGGCGCAGCGCGAGCTTCATCGCGGTGTGCCGGTCCTCGTGGCGGTGCAGCTCCTCGCGGTAGCGGGCGATGAGCAGCAGGGCGTAGTCGGTGCCGACGCCGAAGACCAGCACCATCAGGATGCCCGCGGACTGCGGGTCGACGGGCAGGCCCGCGTACTTGGCCAGCAGATACGTGGAGACCTGCGTGAGCACGGTCGCGAAGCCGACGGCCAGCAGCGGGAAGAGCCACAGGATCGGGCTGCGGTACGTGATCAGCAGCAGCACGGCCACCACCAGACCGGTGGCGATCATGAGGGTGGCGTCGAGCGAGTCGAACACGGCGATCTGGTCGACCAGGGAGCCCGCGGGTCCGCCGACCTCGACGTCGAGTCCGGGCGGGGCGTTGGCCCCGGCGGTGTCCCGGATCTCCTTCACTTTCGTGGTCATCCCGTCGCCTGAGGAGAGCGGGACGACGGTCATCAGCGCCTTGCCGTCCTCGGAGGCGATGACCGGGGGGATCTGCTCGCCCTCGGCGGCGTGCCGCGCGAAGCCGGTCCGGTCCGCCTCGGCCTTGGCGCGCTCCGCCTGGCCGACGGGACGGTCCGAGGCGCTGTAGACGACGACGACGGGCATCACGGCGTCGTCGTCCGTACGGAACTTCTCCAGCTCCGTGTTGACCTGCGCGGACTCGGCAGCGCGGGGCAGGAAGGCGTTGGGTCCGCTCTCCTCGACCTCGCCGACCTTTCCGGCGAGCGGGCCGAGGGCGGCGGCGAGGATCAGCCAGCCGACGAGCACGAGCCACTTGGCCCGACTGCCGCCCGGCGCACTGGCCAGGCGCTTGAGCAGCGCTTTCATGAGTAGTCTCCTGTGTGTGGAGTTCGGGGCGCACGGGTCCCGCACCACGGCGTGATGGTTTGCCGACCTGCCGTGGCGTGGGGGGTTGTGCCTGGATGAGCTCTCCGTGGGTACGGCCGGGAGTTGCCGCTCCTGGCCGTACCGCTCTTCGTTCTTCTGGACTGCGCGTTCTTTTGGACCGAGGGCTCGGGGGCTGCGGGCTCTTGGACTGCGCGCCGAGCCGCTACTCGATCTCGCGCATCATCTTCTCCATCGAGGCGAGCGAGGTACGGGTCTGCGTCAGCTCCTCGAGGGTGCGGCGGTGCAGCTCGACGTTGTCCTCCAGCAGCTGCGCGTACTTCGTGGAGAGCTCGCGATACTGATCCTCACGGGCGGCCAGCATCCGGGCCCGCCAGGTCGCGGCGGTCTGCCAGACGATGACGATGAGGAGCAGGAAGAACCCGCAAGCTCCGGCCACGCCCACCCAGTCCGCGTTCATTTCGCTGTCTCCTTCGTCGTGTCTTTCTGTTCTTCGCTGAGGGTCCGCGCGGCCGCCGCGACGACCTCGGGGGTCAGCGTGTAGCAGAAGGGGGTGAGCTCGAAGTACTTCATCGCCTTGCCGCCCTCCGACAGCTCCAGCACACCTGTGACCAGACCGGCGGCCTCGAGTCGCTGGAGGTGCATATGGAGCAGCGGGCGGCCGATGCCGAGTTCGCGGGCGAGCCTGCTGACGTAGTCGCGGCCGCCGAGCAGGGCCTCGACGATCCGCATCCGGTGCGGATTGCCGAGGGCCGTGAGGACCTTCAGCAACGCGTCGCCGGTCGGCTCCGAGGCTGGGATCTCGCCCATCGCAGCTCCCTTCCTCTGTACCTGTCAGCTCAGACTGACGCACCCGGCCGCTATGTGTCAAAGAAATCTGACACATGTCGGGGAGAGGTGAGGGAGGCGTCAGGGTCGTCTCGGGGTATGCCCTGACCGACAATGGGCTCAGCTGCCGTTCGCAACGCGCCTGAAACCCGCGGGTGGCATGCTCGTCCGGAGCAGGTGGCTTGACCAGCAAGGATTGGGTGGAAATGGATAAGCAGCAGGAATTCGTGCTCCGGACGCTCGAGGAGCGCGACATCCGGTTCGTGCGCCTGTGGTTCACCGATGTGCTCGGCTTCCTGAAGTCGGTCGCGGTGGCGCCCGCCGAGCTCGAGCAGGCCTTCGACGAGGGGATCGGGTTCGACGGCTCGGCGATCGAGGGATTCGCGCGGGTCTACGAGTCCGACATGATCGCCAAGCCGGACCCGAGCACGTTCCAGATCCTGCCCTGGCGCGCGGAGGCCCCCGGCACGGCCCGGATGTTCTGCGACATCCTGATGCCCGACGGCTCCCCGTCCTTCGCTGACCCCCGCTTCGTGCTCAAGCGGATCCTGGCGCGGACGTCCGACCTGGGCTTCACCTTCTACACCCACCCCGAGATCGAGTTCTTCCTGCTGAAGGACAAGCCGCTGGACGGCTCCCGCCCGGTGCCCGCGGACAACTCCGGCTACTTCGACCACACCCCGCAGAACGTCGGCATGGACTTCCGCCGCCAGGCGATCACCATGCTGGAGTCGATGGGCATCTCGGTCGAGTTCTCCCACCACGAGGGCGCGCCCGGCCAGCAGGAGATCGACCTCCGCTACGCCGACGCGCTGTCCACGGCGGACAACATCATGACGTTCCGCCTGGTCATGAAGCAGGTGGCGCTGGAGCAGGGCGTGCAGGCGACCTTCATGCCGAAGCCCTTCTCGGAGTACCCGGGCTCGGGGATGCACACTCACCTCTCCCTCTTCGAGGGCGACCGGAACGCCTTCTACGAGTCGGGCTCGGAGTACCAGCTGTCCAAGGTCGGCCGCTCCTTCATCGCCGGCCTGCTCAAGCACGCCGCCGAGATCTCGGCCGTGACCAACCAGTGGGTCAACTCCTACAAGCGCATCTGGGGCGGCTCGGCCCGCAGCGCGGGCGCGGGCGGCGAGGCCCCCTCGTACATCTGCTGGGGCCACAACAACCGCTCGGCGCTGATCCGCGTCCCGATGTACAAGCCGGGCAAGACGGGCTCGGCGCGCGTCGAGGTCCGCTCGATCGACTCGGGCGCGAACCCCTACCTGACGTACGCGGTCCTGCTGGCCGCCGGCCTCAAGGGCATCGAGGAGGGCTACGAACTCCCGGCGGGCGCGGACGACGACGTATGGGCGCTCTCCGACGCGGAGCGCCGCGCGATGGGCATCGAGCCGCTGCCGCAGAACCTGGGCGAGGCGATCTCGCTGATGGAGCGCAGCGAGCTGGTGGCGGAGACGCTGGGCGAGCACGTCTTCGACTTCTTCCTGCGCAACAAGAAGCAGGAGTGGGAGGAGTACCGCAGCGAGGTGACGGCCTTCGAGCTGCGGAAGAACCTGCCGGTGCTGTAGGGGCAGGACACACCTGTTTTGTTCCGGGCCGACGGCGCTGCGCCGTCGGCCCGGCGTCGTTCTGTGTGCTCGGAAAAGGGCGGAGACCCCCGTTTCGCCGTGGGTGCGGACGGTTTGGCGGGGGATCAGGCTCCTGCGATGGCGGGAATCTGGCGCGGAGTGGCCTTGTCGTGACCGGGTGTCCGTGTCACGGTATGTCAGCTGATCTTCACAGGATCGGCACTTGTGTGCTGGGGCCTGGTCAGGCCCGGAGGATCGCGGCGGCGTGACTGCCTCTGCGCGACCGACTGTGGATGACGTGGCCGTCGTCGCATGTGCGGACGGCCAGGGGAACGGAGCGGGCAGCGGACCAGCGCGCCTGCCTGCCGGTCGGTCCCGACCCGAAGGCCGCCGCCTTCGGGTCGGTGACCCGCTGACGTCCAGCACGACATCGACCAGGGGGAAGAGTGAGCAGCAGAACAGCGCGCCACGCCTGGCGCAGGGCCGCGATCGTCGTCGGCGTCCTCGCGTCGGTACTGGCGACAGGCGCCACCGGTCTGCCCGGCGCCGGGCAGGACCTCGCGCCCGCGGCCATGGCCGCGCAATTGGAGGCCCCGAAGACCGCGGCAGCCGGGGGCCTGGCGAAGGCGCCCGGGGAACGCGGCGAGAAACCCGTGCCGGACGCCCCGACGGTGACGTCGGCGGAGTACCCGGCCGACGGCGCCTGGCACCCGGGCGTGGGCGACTACGGCTCGTTCTCCCTCCACTCGCCCGGTACCGACGTGGCCTCCTACCGCTACGAGATCACCGGCCAGGCGCGGAAGACGGTCAAGCCCGTCGAGCCGGGCCGGCCTGCCGTCATTCGCTGGAAGCCGGAGAGCGAGGGGGTGTACACCCTCACCGCCGAGGCCGTGGACCGCGCGGGCAAGAGCCGGGGGACCAAGGCCGGCCACACCTTCCTCGTCAGCAAGGGCCGTGCGCCGAAGGCTTCGTGGTCGCTGGCGGACACGGCGGGCTCGACGCACGCGACGGGCGGGAACGGCGGGCCGAGTGCGGCCGCGGGGCCGGGAGTCGCCTTCGGCGGCAAGGGGCCTCACGGCTCGGTGCGTAGCTCCGTCCAGCTGGACGGCTCCCCGGGCGCGTACCTCCACGCGGGCAAGCCCATCGTCGACACGGCCAAGTCGTTCTCCGTCGCCGCCTGGGTGATGCTGCCCGAGCTGCCGAAGTCGTCGATGACGGTCGTCAGCCAGGACGGCTCCGCCCAGTCCGGGTTCTCGCTCGGGTACGACGGCGCCAGCAAGCGCTGGTCGTTCCTCACGCCGGACAGCGAGATCGACTCCATGACCTCGTGGCAGGTCCTCGGCCCACAGCCCGTCCCCGGCGAGTGGACGCACCTGGTCGGCGTCTACGACATGTACGACGGCAAGGCGCCCGGCACGATGCGGATGTACGTCGACGGCCGCCTGGTCACCGGCGACGTCCAGGAGCGCTCGACCACGTGGAGCGCGACCGGCCCCCTGCAGATCGGCCGGGCGCTCGTACCCGCCGGCTACACCGCGCACCTGAAGGGCTCGGTCGCCGATGTGCAGGTCTTCGACCGAGTGGTGACCGCAGGCGAGAGCACGGGGCTGGGCGGTCTGCGGCCACGGCAGCTCGGCTACTGGACCATGGACCAGAAGACGGGCGAAACCGTCCCTGAGGTGCGGGGCGGCACAGGTCTCTCCCTGCACGGCGGGGCCGCTGTCTACCGGCTGCCGGACGACGCCTGCGACCCCGCTACCGACCCGGCGTGCATGCCTGCGGCCGAACCTCTCTGGGGCGACGGTCATCTCGCTCTCGACGGGAGGAACGGCTACGCCGGCCGGGGCCCCGGGCTGCTCAAGCCGAAGGCGAGCTTCACCCTGACGGCACGGGCCAGGCCGGCTTCCACCAGTCCTGCGGGCGATCAGACGGTCATCTCGCTCGCCGGGACCGCGGGCACGGCCGCTCTGGTGCGCTACGACGCGGAGAGCGGCCGCTGGCAGCTGGCGCTGACCGACAAGGACGCGAACGGCGCCACGGTGACCACGTCGACCGCCGTCGGCGCGCGGCCGGACACCGAGGGAGACGGGAACCACCTCGCCCTCAGCTACGACGCGCTGTTCGGCGAGGTCCAGCTGTACGTCGACGGAGAGCCGGCCGGACCGCCGGTGCGCTGGACCAACTCATGGGACCTGTCCAAGACCGGCCTCCAGATCGGCCGGACCGGCCTCGGCGAGGGCGCGGAGTACTTCTCGGGCGCCCTGGACGAGGTACGGGTCTTCGAGGGCGCGCTCGACCAGCCGCTCGTATCGACTGTGGCCGGGCTCGAGTCCGGCGTGAGCCTCGGCGACGACGTGTCGTAGACGGTGATGTGACGTAGACGCAGTCGGTGGGCGGGGGCTCTGCGCTCCCGCCCACCGGCGACTCCGGGTTCGCGCTGGATCCGGGCCGGCGGGTTCTTCGGCGTCGCCGGCCCGGACCGTCCGCCTGCTACTCGGTCAGGATTCACTTCCAGAGGTTCCGGATTCTGGCGAAACTGGCCAGTATCCAGCGGCGCATCCGCTACGGTCGGCTTCCTCATCGCGTCCTTGGGGGGACCTATGTCACACAACCCGCCGTCGCAGCCGCCGCCTTGGGGCCAGCCGCCCGCCCCTGGGGGAGCCAACCCGTACACGGCTCCGACTCCGGATCCGCAGCCGGAGCGCCCGAAGTGGGCACGTAAGAGGATCTTGATCCCGGCCGCGCTGATGCTGTTCTTCGTCGGCGTCGTCGCCGGGTCCGGCGGCGAGACGAAGACCGACACGGCAGCCAGCAAGAAGGCCGCACCCGCTGCCACGGTGACCGCGACCGCCACGGTCACCGCCACGGCGGCGCCGGCCGCCGCGGAGACGGTGACGGCCGAGCCGGAGCCCGCCCCGACCGTGACGAAGACGAAGACGGTCCGTGTCACGGTGGCCCCCGCTGTGGGCAGCGGAGGCGACGACGGGGGCGAGGAGCCGGGCGGTTCGGCCTACTACGCGAACTGCACCGAGGTGCGCGCCGCCGGCGCCGATCCGATTCGCACGGGGGACCCGGGCTACGGCAGGCACCTGGACCGCGACGGCGACGGCGTCGCCTGCGAGTAGCGCGGGAGCATGACGCCGGACATGGATCCGGGCCGGCGGCTTCTTCGGCTGCGCCGGCCCGGATCGTCCTATGGGAGGTCTAGCACGGGACGACGTGCCAGACGGGAGCCCAGTCGTAGTAGGGGCTGTCGGAGTAGGCGCCGGGCGTCACGTCGATGACGGTGCCGGCCTGGTCGAGGAACTGCGCCTGGGTGCCCGGGGTCTGGTTGTTGATCCAGGAGCCGGGGCCGTTCCAGTTCTGCAGGTCGTACGTGCCGCACTGCCAGAGGTTGAACTGGTCGCCGGTGAAGTCGGTGCCGGTGAACATGCAGAAGTCCTCGTAGGGGCAGTCGGCCATGGCCCCTGGAGCGTCGGCCAGGTTCCGGGCGTACTGCTCGCCGGGCACGACGGCCACGATCTCGCCCTTGCCGGCCAGCTCGATCTTGTTGGCGGCGGTCTGCGTCCCGCCGTACATCTCAAGGTGACGGTCTACTCGCTGCTGCAGCCCGTCCGCCTGCTGCTCGGTCAGTCCGGCGCGCTCCGCCTGCGCGGCGAAGCCCTGCGCTCCGCCGGCGGCGGAGGCGGGGCCGGTCATGCCGATCACTGCGGCTGCGATGAGTGCGATGACCCCGAAGAGCGCCACCGTGAGCCTGCGCAAAGCCATGCGTGTCTCCCCCAACTGGTCGCTGCTGCCTGCGCGTTCTTTTCGCCAGGCATGCCAACGAGTCTGGCGGGGGTGGAAAGTCGCGAGCAAGCGCTTCCTCCGGAGATGTCCAGTACACGCCATCCATGCCGTTGCGCCACTTAACGGAGCGGTATGGGGTGGCGGGTTGGATTCCGTCTGCTAGTCGCTGGGGCGGATCGCCTCGTACAGCGGCGTGGTGGCGCGTACGCGGTACTCCTGGACCGCCCAGCCGTTGCCGTCCGGGTCCTTGAAGTGGAGGAAGGTGCCGCCGTCGCCCGGGGCGACCTCGATCGGGGCGGAGACGTCCACGCCGCGCTCGACGAGCTCGGCATGGGCCGCCTTGATGTCGGCGACGACCAGCTGCAGGCCCATGTAGGAGCCGGGCTCGGAGGTGCGGCCGTCGGGCGTGGGGATGTTCTCGCCGATGACGATCGAGCAGCCGGAGCCGGGCGGGGTCAGCTGGACGATGCGGGTCTGCTCGGTCACCCGGGTGTCGACGTCGACGGCGAACCCCAGCTTGTCGCGGTAGAAGTCCCTCGCCCGGTCCACGTCGCCGACGGGAACCACGATCACTTCGAGCGTCCAGTCCATCCGGTGCCTCCGCTTCGTCGACGCGTGCTCCGCGGGGTCGGGCCGCCTGCGACCCGTCGCCCATGCCCGCCCATACTGCCCCCTCGGCCGCGGCATCCTCCGGAACCCGCGGCCGCGCCTCCATCCGGGGAACGACTCCGAGGCTCTCGTCGGGAAATCCCCTCGCGGCGTCCCCCGGCCCTGGGCTAGGGTCGTGCGCTTCGGCTCGGCGGGGGAGGGGTCAGGTGCGGCTGTACGCGGTCGTCGCGGCGGGTGGGTTCCGGCGCTATGCGACGTACCGGGTGGCGACGGCCGCGGGGGTGTTCACCAACACCGTCTTCGGCTTCATCATGGCGTACACCTACATCGCCCTGTGGGACGAGCGTCCGCAGCTCGGCGGGTACGACCTCTCCCAGGCGCTGACCTATGTGTGGCTCGGCCAGGCGCTGCTGATGACCTGCGCCATGATGGGCGGCGGCTTCGAGGACGAGCTGATCGAGCGGATCCGCACCGGCGACATCGCCGTCGACCTCTACCGGCCCGCCGACCTCCAACTGTGGTGGATGGCCAGTGACTTAGGACGCGCCGCCTTCCACCTCCTGGGCCGTGGCATCGCGCCCATGGTGCTCGGCGCGCTCGCCTTCGATCTGGCGCTGCCCGGCAACCCGCTCACCTGGATCGCCTTCCTCGTCTCCGTCGCCCTGGGAGTCGTGGTGAGCTTCGCGATCCGGTTCCTGGTGGGGCTCTGCGCGTTCTGGCTGATGGACGGAGCCGGCGTCATGCAGATCTGCTGGCTGGCCGGGCTGTTCTTCTCCGGGATGCTGCTGCCCCTCAACCTCTTCCCCGGCGCGCTGGGCGAGGTCGCCCGCGCGCTGCCCTGGTCCTCGCTGCTCCAGGTCCCCGCCGACGTCTTCCTCGGCAAGCACACGGGCTGGGGGCTCGTACAGGCGTACGCCTTCCAGGCCGGCTGGGCGCTGGCGCTGCTGGCCGCCGGGCGTGCGCTCCAGTCCGCCGCGACCCGCAGGGTGGTGGTCCAGGGTGGTTGAGAGCCTGCGGCACGGCCTGCGCGCGTACTTCCTGATCGCCGCGATGTGGATCCGCTCCACGATGACGTACCGCGCGTCCTTCGCGATGACGACGATCGGGAACCTCGCGGCGACCGGCTTCGACTTCGTCACGATCCTGCTGATGTTCTCGCACGTGGACGCGCTCGGCGGCTACTCGCTCCCCGAGATCGCCTTCCTGTACGGCGCCGCCGCCACCTCCTTCGGCCTCGCCGACCTGGTGATGGGCTCGATGGACCGGCTGGGGCGACGGGTGCGGGACGGCACGCTGGACACCTTGCTGGTGCGGCCGGCGCCCGTGCTCGCCCAGGTGGCGGCCGACCGGTTCGCGCTGCGCAGGCTGGGCCGGATCACCCAGGGGCTGGCCGTCCTCGGCTACGGACTGTTCGCCGTGGACGTCGACTGGACGCCGCTGCGGGTCCTCATGGTGCCGATGATGCTGATCAGCGGGGCGGTGATCTTCTCGGCGGTCTTCGTCGCCGGGGCGGGGTTCCAGTTCGTGGCGCAGGACGCCTCCGAGGTGCAGAACTCCTTCACCTACGGCGGGAGCACCCTGCTGCAGTACCCGCCGACGATCTTCGCGAAGGACCTGGTGCGCGGGGTGACCTTCGTGGTGCCGCTGGCCTTCGTCAACTGGCTGCCCACGCTCTATGTGCTGGGCCGCCCCTATCCGCTGGACCTGCCGCCGCAGCTCGCCTTCCTGCCTCCGGTGGTGGCGGCGCTGTCCTGCTGGCTGGCCGGGCTCGCCTGGCGGGCCGGCCTTCGTACGTACCGGAGCACGGGGAGCTGAGAGCACATGGACCTCATCGAGCTGGACGGCGTCGAGAAGGTCTTCGACGTACGCCGCAGGGTCGGCCGGCTGCGCCGGGAGAAGCGCCAGGTCAGGGCGGTCGACGGAATCAGTTTCCGGGTGCCGCGCGGCGAGATGGTCGGCTACATCGGCCCGAACGGCGCGGGGAAGTCCACCACCATCAAGATGCTGACGGGCATTCTGACCCCCAGCGGCGGCCGGCTGCGCGTCGCGGGCATCGACCCGTCCAAGGAGCGTACGAAGCTGGCGCAGCGGATCGGCGTGGTCTTCGGGCAGCGTACGACCCTGTGGTGGGACCTGCCGCTGAAGGACTCGTACCGCCTGGTGCACCGGATGTACCGGATTCCCGACGCGCGCTTCCGCGAGAACCTCGACCGGTGCGTCGAACTCCTCGATCTGGCCGAGCTGTTGGACGTGCCGGTGCGTCAGCTCTCGCTCGGCCAGCGGATGCGCGGCGACATCGCGGCGGCGCTGCTGCACGACCCCGAGGTGCTCTATCTCGACGAGCCGACCATCGGACTCGACGTCGTCTCCAAGGCCAAGGTGCGGGAGTTCCTGCGCGAGCTGAACGCCGAGCGGTCCACGACGGTGCTGCTGACCACGCACGACCTGACCGACATCGAGCAGCTGTGCAAACGTGTGATGGTCATCGACCACGGGCGGCTGATGTACGACGGCGCGCTGGCGGGCCTCCACGCGGTGGGGGAGAGCGAGCGCACGCTGGTGGTGGACCTGGAGCGCGAACTGCCCCCGATCACGCTGGACTCCGCGCGGACGGTGAAGGTGGAGGGGCCGCGCCAGTGGCTGGCCTTCCCGGCCGACCAGTCGGCGGCGCCGCTGGTGGCGGCGCTGGCCGAGAAGTATCCGCTGGTGGACCTCTCGGTACGGGAGCCGGACATCGAGTCCGTGATCGCGAAGATGTACGCGGAGAGACCGGCTGGGTGAGCACGGTGGGTGAGCACATCCCCGCTTCGCGGTGCAGGCTCGGGCTCGACAACCGAGAAGAATCGACAAACGCTGAGGGCCTCGCGGAAATTACCGCGAGGCCCTCAATCTTCCCCCGAAGGAAATCAGGTATCAGGAGTCTAGTTCGCGAGGCACGAGAGTGCCGATTCGCTGTTCGATCTCCGCATCCGAGAGGTCCCCTCCGATTGCATGCCACCGCGAGATTCGCTTTGCCTCACCCAATGGCATGTCAAACGCATCATGCATGCACCCAACTACGCCGAATGCCACAGCTCCTAGGTCATCCCTCGGGCCAATTTCTGATACCAGTAGCCGCAGGACACCAATTACCGAACCGTCGCGCATCCAACACTTCTGAAGAGCGCGTGCGACTTTCTCCTTTTTTGCCCTGTATTCTTCCGGACCCATTTCATCCCCCCGGCCGCATGAAACGCGAAAGCGGGCGATCGCTCAGCGCTCCGACAGCGGCGCGGGCGCCTCCTGGATCACCCAGCCGTTGCCGTCCGGGTCCTTGAAGCTCATGAAGGCGTTCCAGGTCTCGCCCTTGCCGTCCTCCCAGCCCGTCGCGCCCAGGTGCTGGACCTTGGTGACGTCCAGGCCGCGGGAGGTGAGCTCCTCGTACGCCGCCTCGATGTCCGTCACGCACAGCTGGAGGCCCTGGACCGAGCCCGGGGCGGCAGCCTTCTGGCCCGGGAACTCCGGGAAGCCCGTGCCCATCGCGATCGAGCAGCGGGAGCCGGGCGGGGTCAGCTGGACGATCCGAGCCGTGTCGCTGATCTGGGTGTCCGTGTCGACCGCGAAGCCCAGCTTGTCGCGGTAGAAGTCCCTCGCCCGGTCCACGTCCGTGACCGGGAGCATGACTACCTCAAGGGTCAGTTCCATCGAAAAGCTCCCTTATGAGTTCAGCATGAGTTCAGGATGAGTCAGCGCTTCACGAGTCTCACAGCGTCTCATCGAACGTCCAGCGCGTCTGGGCATACGGGTCCTTCGCGAAGCCGAACGCCGTCCGCGGGGCCACCCGGAACACCAGCGCCTCGCCGCCGTCGCCCACGAACTTCCCGTCGCGGACCTCGAACGTCCAGTCCGCGCCGTACTTCCTGACGTATTCCTCCGCCAGCGCCCGCAGCCGCGTCTCGTCCGTCACGCGCACCGCCTCGCCCTCGACGACCAGGTCGCGGCCCTCGGACAGGGTGCTCGCGCCGGTGGTGAGGGCCACCTCCTGATTGTCGCGGAGGTTCTTGGCCTTCCGCTCGTCGGCGCCGGTGCAGAAGTGCATCGCGCCGTCGTGCCAGACGGCGATCAGCGGCGTGACGTGCGGACGTCCCCCGGGCCGCACGGTCGAGAGCCAGAAGACCTCCGCCGCCTTCAGGCTCTCCACCGCCTGAGCCCACTCGGCGGCCGAGGCCCTCGGGTCGCTGTAGCGGGCGTCCAGATCGGTCTGCGGCGTGGAAACAGGCATGGCGCGGTCCTCTCACACTCGGATCACTCGATCACTGGGATCACTGGGATCACTGGGCCCGGTTGGATCACTCGGATCGGCCGGACCCCTCGGACCCCTCGGATCACATGAGTCGCATGGGTCACTCAGGTCATCAGATCACTCGGCGCCGCCATCGACGCCGATACGAAGGTGAGACCCGCGCGCCGCCCGAAACTCATCGCGCCCGCCCGAACTCCTCGGCCCGAGATCAGCCCACCGAGGCCCACGGCCCGACCGCGCCCCGGCCGTCCGACTGCCCCCAGTACAGCCGGCCGTCCAGGCCCACCGCGGCCAGGCCGCCGCCCGCCGGACCGTTGCCCAGGCCCGCCGGCGCGCCCGCGAACAGCGAGCCCGCCGACTTCCACTTCGCCCGGCCCGGCTGCGCCGGCACCGCCTTCTTGCCGCCGCCCGCGCCGACCGAGGGGAAGGCCGCCAGCGCCGTGCCCGGCGTCCCCACGCCGGAGCGGACCGCGAGCAGCGAGTTGTTCGGGCCGGACACGCTGACCGGGCCGAAGCCCGAGGGGCCGCCCAGGTCGGCTATGGCGGAGGACTTCGCCCCGGCGAACTTGACCGTGCGGACCTCGCCCGAGTCCGGCTTGCGGAACCAGAGCCGTACGCCGTCGCCGTCCGCGCTCGTGCTCAGCGCGAGCGTCGTCGGCGGCAGTCCCGTCGCCGTCGGGCCGGACAGCGCCGCGCCGGCCTTCGCCTGCGTCCAGGCCACCACCGACGTCGGCGTGCCGGCGAAGACGTACTGCCGGCCCGAGCGGTCCGTCGCGGCGACCGGGTCGCCGTGCAGCTCCTTGCCGCCGCGCGCCTTCCAGGCCGCCCACGAGCCGTCCGCGTTCTGGCTGCGGGAGCTGAGCGAGTGGCCGCCGTTGCGCAGGTAGACGCTCATCCGGCCGGCCTTGTCCACGACCACCGCGGGCGCGCTGATGTCGGAGAGGCTGCTCTTGTCGTCCCGCTCGGGCGTGCCCAGCGAGCGCCACGCCCCGAACCGGCCGTCGGGCGCGGCCTGCACAGCGGTGACGACGTCCCTGCGGTAGTCGCCCGGGGTCTTCCCCAGCGTCGTGCGGGTGGCGAACACCGCGATCCGCCCGTCCGGCAGCCGCACCGAGGCGACCCCGCTGTCGAGGCCTCCGCCCGGCAGCGTCGTCGGGCCGGACCACACGCCCTTCGGGCCCGCCGTCCGCTGCCAGACGGCCAGCTTGTTGTCGAGCACCGCGAACGCGTAGAGCCCGCCGTTCTTGCCCTGCTGCACCCAGGTCGTGGACTCGCCCCGGGTGTAGCGCACGGACTGCGCCCAGCCGTGGCCGGCGGGCCGGGCGGCCACCTTGAGGTCGCCGCAGCCGGCGGAGTCGTCGCAGTAGTTCGCGGGGTCCATCCAGGCGTACGTCTTCAGGGTGCGCAGCTTGGCCGCGGCCGTGACCGGGTCCAGGGTGTGCGGCAGACCGCCGACGGGGTAGCCCAGGTAGCTCTGGACGCTGAAGCGGGGGCCGCCGGGGGACTCCGCGTACCGCATGAGCGCGGCCTGCGCGAACCGCGCCGCGTACGTGTGGTCCTGGTGGTCGGAGATCTTGCCCGTCTTGGCCACCTTGCCCGGCGTCGGGTCCAGCGTGCGCACATGGGTCGGCCCGAAGCGCTGGAGCAGCCCGGCGATCGTCTCGATCACCTGGTCCTTGGTGTACGAGAAGCTGTTCTCGACCGGCGTGCCCGAGGAGAGCTGCGAGCCGAGCGTCCGCACCTTGCCGTCCCACAGGCCGTGCAGGCTGTTGGGCCGGTCGCCGGATATGGAGCCGGCCTCGCGCAACTGCACCCAGACCAGGTTGACCTCGGGCCGCGCCCGCAGGGTGTCCAGCTCGGCCGTGCCGCCGCCCGCGGTGGGGATGACGGTCCGCTGCCAGGGGCTCGTGCGGTCGCCGGTGGCCATCTCGGCGTAGGCGGCGCGGATGCCGTTCTGGCGGGCCTCCGCGTAGCGCGCCTTGTCCGCGGGGGGCGGGGTGGCGACCGCCCTCGGGCCGCTGCGGGCGGCGTTGACGCCGTCGGACTCGCCGGCCGTGAGGTACACGGCGGTGAGGCTGCGGCCGGAGCGGACCGAGTGGCTGGTGTCCGGGTTCATGAAGAACAGGTCGTCGTCCGGGTGCGCGACGATCTGCATCACGGACTCGCCGGCGGGGCGGGTCGGCTGGATCGGCGCGTCCTGCGCGTCGGAGCTGGCCTTCTCGGTGCCCACGACGAAGGCGGCGCCGACGAGCGGCACGAGGGCCATGGCCGTCGTCAGACCGCGACGGGAGAACAGGGCAGAGTGGCGGAGCCCAGACGACAACATGCTGGCAGTGGCCTTCGGTGTTCAAGGAATAAGGTTCTGACCAGCACTGATCTTTGATTGACCACTGTGATCGGCCATGAAGACGGAAATATCGAGTTTGCGGTTCATCCGGCGAGAAGGTCGAACAACATGGCGTATCTCACTCGATTCATGGGCGTGAGAGCACAACCTTCCGGGCTCGGCGGCGACATGGCTGCTGTCGGCCCCCGTCCGGTCGCTCGGACCGCACCCGGCCACGCGGCCGTCCCAGCCCTTGGGATCACCGAGGAGCACAACGGGTCCCGGGCGGGCCCCTGCGGATAGGCTCGAAACCTGACCTTGATCGGTACGAAGACGTACGAAGACGTGCGGCGGCGTACGAGGACGTACGCAGACGATCGGCACGTGACAGGACAGGGGCAGGACAGGACAGGGCCGGACTGGGCAGGACAGGCAAGGACGGGAGACCGCGGGATGACAGGGCCGGGGCGCAGAAGCAGTACCTTCACCCGACTGCTGCGGCACGGCTTCACCGATCCGTCCGCCGCCGAACGTCTCCTCGACCTCCCGGACATGGCCCCCGGCCGCACCGACCCCGTCCTCCTCGACGCCCTCGGCGCGACCGCCGACCCCGACCTCGCGCTCCGCGGGCTCGTACGGCTGGTGGAGGCCCAGGAGCCCGCCGGGCGTCAGCCGCTGCTGGCCACCCTGGTCACGGCCAAGCCGCTGCGCGACCGGCTGCTCGGCGTCCTCGGCGCGTCCGAGGCGCTCGGCGACCACCTCGCCCGCCACCCCGGCGACTGGAAGGCCCTGCTCACCTACGAGGCCGCGGATCTGCACCCCGGCGTCGAGGAGTTCGAGCGCGGCCTCGCCGACGCCACGGACCCCGTCTCGCTGCGCGTCTCCTACCGCCGGTGCCTGCTCGCCATAGCGGCACGCGACGTCTGCGGCACGGTCGACGTCGCCCAGGCCGCCGCCGAGCTCGCCGACCTGGCCACCGCGACCCTGCGCGCCGCCCTCGCCATCGCCCGGGCCGCCGCCCCCGCCGACGCGGCGCTGTGCCGGCTCGCCGTCATCGCGATGGGCAAGTGCGGCGGCCATGAGCTGAACTACGTCTCCGACGTCGACGTGATCTTCGTCGCCGAGCCGGCGAACGGCGGCGGCGAGGGCGCCGACGAGGGCAAGGCCCTCCAGGCCGCCACCCGACTGGCCTCCCATCTGATGCGGATCTGCTCCGAGACGACGGTCGAGGGCTCGATCTGGCCGGTGGACGCCAATCTGCGGCCCGAGGGACGCAACGGCCCGCTGGTGCGCACCCTCTCCAGCCACCTCGCGTACTACCAGCGCTGGGCCAAGACCTGGGAGTTCCAGGCGCTGCTCAAGGCCCGGCCGGTGGCCGGGGACCTCTCGCTCGGCGAGGACTACATCGACGCGGTGTCGCCGCTGGTGTGGCAGGCCGCCGAGCGCGAGAACTTCGTCCCCGACGTGCAGAAGATGCGCCGCCGCGTCGTCGACAACATCCCCGTCGCCGAGATCGAGCGCGAGCTCAAGCTCGGCCCGGGCGGCCTGCGGGACGTCGAGTTCGCCGTGCAGCTGCTCCAGCTGGTGCACGGCCGCAGCGACGCCTCCCTGCACAGCGGCAGCACGCTGGAGGCCCTCAAGGCGCTCGCCGCCGGCGGCTACGTGGGGCGGACGGACGCCGCGCAGATGGACGAGGCGTACCGGTTCCTGCGCGGCATGGAGCACCGCATCCAGCTCTACCGGCTGCGGCGCACCCATCTGGTCCCGGAGGACGAGGCCGATCTGCGCCGCCTCGGCCGCTCGCTGGGACTGCGCACGGACCCGGTCGCCGACCTCAACAAAGAGTGGAAGCGGCACGCCTCGGTGGTCCGGCGGCTGCACGAGAAGCTCTTCTACCGGCCGCTGCTCGACGCGGTCGCCCAGCTCACGCCCGGCGAGATCCGGCTCAGCGCGGAGGCGGCCCGGCAGCGCCTGGAGGCCCTCGGGTACGCGGATCCCGCCGCCGCCCTGCGGCATCTGGAGGCGCTGTCGGCCGGGGTGACCCGCAAGGCCGCCATCCAGCGGACCCTGCTGCCGGTGCTGCTGGGCTGGTTCGCCGACTCGGCCGACCCGGACGCGGGGCTGCTGGGCTTCCGCAAGGTCTCGGACGCGCTCGGCAAGACGCCCTGGTACCTGCGGCTGCTACGGGACGAGGGCGCGGCCGCCGAGAACCTCGCCCGGGTGCTCTCGGCCGGCCGGCTCGCCCCCGACCTGCTGCTGCGGGCCCCCGAGGCGGTGGCGCTCCTCGGCGACCCGGAGGGGCTGAAGCCGCGCGGCCGGGAGCATCTGGAGCAGGAGACGCTGGCGGCGGTCGGCCGCGCGGACAGCGCGGAGGGCGCGGTGGCGGCGGCCCGCGGGGTGCGCCGCAGGGAGCTGTTCCGTACGACGGCGGCCGACATCATCGGCTCGTACGGCACCGAGGAGAGCCCGGCCGAGGCGGACCCCGGAGCGCTGGTGGACCGGGTCGGCAACGCGGTCACCGACCTGACCGCCGCGACGCTCTCGGGCGCGCTGCGGGCGGCGGTGAGCCAGCAGTGGGGCGAGATCCTGCCGACCCGGTTCGCGGTCATCGGCATGGGCCGCTTCGGCGGCCACGAGCTGGGCTACGGCTCGGACGCGGACGTGCTGTTCGTCCACGAGCCGCGCGAGTTCGTGGACGAGCACGAGGCGGCGCAGGCCGCGACCACCGTCGTCGCCGAGATGCGCCGGCTCCTCCAGCTGCCCACCGCCGATCCGCCGCTGCTGATCGACGCCGATCTGCGCCCCGAGGGCAAGACCGGGCCGATGGTCCGCACCCTGGCCTCGTACGAGGCGTACTACCGGCGCTGGTCGCTGGTGTGGGAGAGCCAGGCGCTGCTGCGGGCGCAGCCGATGGCGGGCGACCTCGACCTGGGGCGCCGGTTCATCGACCTCATCGACCCGCTGCGGTACCCGGCCGAGGGCATCGGCGAGGACGCGGTGCGCGAGATCCGCCGGCTGAAGGCCCGTATGGAGTCCGAGCGCCTGCCGCGCGGCGCCGACCCGACGCTGCACACCAAGCTCGGCCGCGGCGGGCTCAGCGACGTCGAGTGGACGGTCCAGCTTCTGCAGATGCAGCACGGCTGGGCGGAGCCCGGTCTGCGCACCACCCGCACCCGCGAGGCCCTGGCCGCCGCCCATGCGGCGGGCCTGATCGCGACGGAGGACGCGCAGATCCTGGACGAGGCGTGGGTGCTCGCGACGCGGGTCCGCAACGGCGTGATGATGGTGCGCGGGCGGGCCGGCGACACGTTCCCCTCGGACGGGCGGGAACTTGCGGCGGTCGGGAGGTACTTGGGGTACGGCCCGGGGCACGTGGGGGACATGCTCGACGACTACCGGCGGATCACGCGCAGGGCGCGGGCCGTGGTGGAGGAGCTGTTCTACGGAGCGTGAGCAGGCGCTGACGGAGAGCTGACGCGGAAGCCCGGCGAGGAGGGCGGTCTGCTTACAGGACCGACGGGAAGGTCGGCCAGGGCCGGGCGTCAAGGCTCGGCCAGGGGCTGGGCCTCGAGACGAGCGCGCGAGTCCCAGTCGCTGCTAGTCGCGCGCTGGCGTCCGCAGGCGCAGGCCGCCCCGCGCCCCCGTCACCGTCTTGGGCAGCCGATGCGGCATCGCCTGGTACCAGACGTACGACGCCGCGAATCCGAAGGCCAGGCAGATCATCCCGCCCACCGCGTCCAGCCAGAAGTGGTTCGCCGTCGCCACGATCACGACCAGGGTCGCCACCGGGTACAGCAGGCCGAGGATCTTCGCCCAGGGCGCCGTCGCCACCGCGAAGACAATGATCCCGCACCAGAGCGACCAGCCGATGTGCATCGAGGGCATCGCCGCGTACTGGTTCGACATGTTCTTCAGGTTGCCCGAGGCCATCGAGCCCCACGTCTGGTGGACCAGCACGGTGTCGACGAAGTTCTGCCCGTTCATCAACCGAGGCGGCGCGAGCGGGTACAGATAGTAGCCGACCAAAGCAACGCCGGTGGTGGCGAAAAGGACAAGCCGCGCCGCTGCGTAACGGCCCGGGTGCCAGCGGTAGAGCCATACGAGCACGCCGATGGTCACGATGAAGTGCAGGGTGGCGTAGTAGTAGTTCATCGACACGATCAGCCATGTCACCGAGTTCACGGCGTGGTTGACCGACTGCTCGACGGCCAGGCCGAGCGACCGCTCGGCATTCCAGATCCAGTCCGCGTTCCGCAGGGCCTGTGCCTTCTGCTCCGGCACCGCGTTCCGAATGAGCGAATATGTCCAGTAACTGACCGCGATCAGCAGGATTTCGAACCAGATCCGGGGATGGCGAGGCGCGCGCAGCTGCTGGAGCCGACTGCGCGTCGGCACGTAGACGGCCTCGTCCACCATGGGTGACGGGGTGGCCGTCTGGTCTTCCAGAGTCTTCACGGTCGCTTCACCCATGGGAGGAGAGTCTGCCAGATGCGCGCCCACTGACTGATCATCCCCCGGTCGGGTTCGAGGCGCACCCGGTACTCCTCGGGAACGAGCCGCGCCTCGGGGGTCGTCTGGGGGGCCTGCCCGGTCAGGAGCCCGGCCCCGATGCCGTTGAACCGCGAACCACCAGTTCGGGCATGAAGACGAACTCGCTGTGCGGTGCGGGGGTGCCCCCGATCTCCTCCAGGAGCGTGCGGACCGCCGCCTGGCCCATGGCCTGCACGGGCTGGCGGATCGTGGTCAGCGGCGGATCGGTGAACGCTATGAGGGGGGAGTCGTCGAAGCCCACCACGGACACGTCCCTCGGGACCTTCAGGCCGAGGCCGCGGGCGGCCCGGATCGCGCCGAGCGCCATCATGTCGCTCGCGCAGACCACCGCGGTGCAGCCGAGGCCGATCAGGGCGCCGGCGGCGGCCTGGCCGCCTTCGAGCGAGTAGAGGGAGTGCTGGATCAGCTCCTCGGACTCCTCGGGAGCCAGGCCGAGTTGGACGTCCATCGCCTGCTGGAAGCCCTCGATCTTGCGGAGCACGGGCACGAAGCGCTTCGGGCCGACCGCCAGGCCGATCCGGGTGTGGCCGAGGGAGGCGAGGTGGGTCACGGCGAGGTGCATCGCCGCCCGGTCGTCGGGCGAGACGAAGGGGGCCTTCACCTTGGGGGAGAAGCCGCCGAGCAGGACATAGGGGACGCCCTGGCCGCGCAGCTGGTCGTAGCGCTGCATGTCGGCGGTGGTGTCCGCGTGCAGGCCCGAGACGAAGATGATCCCGGAGACCCCGCGGTCCACGAGCATCTCGGTGAGCTCGTCCTCGGTGGAGCCGCCGGGGGTCTGGGTCGCCAGCACGGGGGTGTACCCCTGCCGGGTCAGAGCCTGGCCGATGACCTGGGCGAGCGCCGGGAAGATGGGGTTGTCGAGCTCCGGGGTTATGAGGCCCACCAGGCCCGCGCTGCGCTGCCGAAGCCGCACGGGGCGCTCGTATCCGAGGACGTCGAGGGCGGCTAGCACGGATTCGCGGGTGCCCGCGGCCACACCGGGCTTGCCGTTGAGCACGCGGCTGACTGTGGCTTCGCTGACCCCCGCCTGGGCTGCGATGTCGGCAAGCCGTGCGGTCACAGGATTGGACTGTACCGGTCGCATGTCAGATTGCCCACCACGCGCTGGAATCAGCCGGAATACGGACGGTGTCCTCCCGCTCGTCCACGGCCGCGGAGGAGATCAACAGTCGGCCCGGGCGGGGGACTTCGATCGGGGCGCCGGTGGTGTTGAGGGTGCAGACCAGGCCCGGGCGGGCGAGCGCGAGCAGTCCGTCGGGCGCCGGCAGCCAGTGCATCGGCCCGCCCCGCAGCTCGCGCCGCAGCGCGATCGCCGAGCGGTAGAGACAGAGCGTGGAGTGCGGGTCGCCGCTCTGGGCGGCCACCGACAGCTCCCGCCAGTCGGCGGGCTGCGGCAGCCAGCTGGACCCGGGGCCGAAGTCGTACGGCGGCGCCTCGCCGGACCACGGGATCGGCACCCGGCAGCCGTCGCGGAAGCCGTCCTGGCCGGCCGCGCGGAAGAAGGCGGGGTCCTGGCGAACCGCGTCGGGCAGATCCGCGACCTCGGGCAGGCCCAGCTCCTCGCCCTGGTAGACGTACGCGGAGCCCGGCAGCGCGAGCATCAGCAGCGCGGCGGCGCGGGCCCGGCGCAGGCCCTGCTCGCCGCCGCCGTAACGGGTGGTGTGGCGGACCACGTCGTGGTTGGAGAGCACCCAGGTGGTGGGCGCCCCCACCGAGGCGGTCGCCGACAGTGACTCGTCGATCACGCGCCGCATCGCCGCCGGGTCCCAGGGGCACTGGAGGAACTGGAAGTTGAAGGCCTGGTGCAGTTCGTCGGGGCGTACGTACAGCGCGAGCCGGTCCGGGCTCGGCGCCCATGCCTCGGCCACGCCGATCCGGTCGCCGGGGTAGGAGTCGAGGAGCCGGCGCCAGGAGCGGTGGATCTCGTGCACGCCGTCCTGGTCGAAGAAGGGCAGGGTCTGCGAGCCGATCAGCCTGGCCTGTTCCTTGTGGCCGATATCGGGCAGGCCGTCGGCCTTGACCATGCCGTGGGCGACGTCGACGCGGAAGCCGTCGACGCCCAGGTCCAGCCAGAAGCGCAGGACCGACGCGAACTCCTCGTGGACCTCCTGGCTCTCCCAGTTGAGGTCGGGCTGCTCGGGCGCGAAGAGATGGAGGTACCACTCGCCGTCCGGCGTGCGCGTCCAGGCGGGGCCGCCGAAGACCGACTCCCAGTCGTTGGGCGGGAGCTCTCCGTCCGCTCCCTTGCCGGGCCGGAAGTGGTACCGGGCGCGGGCCGCGCCCCCTGGCAGGTCGGCGAGCGCCGCCCGGAACCAGGCGTGCTGGTCGGAGGTGTGGTTGGGGACGATGTCCACGATCACCCGCAGGCCCAGCTCATGGGCGGTGCGTACGAGGTCGTCGGCGTCGGCGAGGCTCCCGAAGAGCGGGTCGACCGCGCGGTAGTCGGCGACGTCGTAGCCGCCGTCGGCCTGCGGGGACGCGTAGAACGGGGTGAGCCAGACGGCGTCGACGCCGAGCTGCGCGAGGTACGGCAGGCGCTGGGCCGCGCCGCGCAGATCGCCGACGCCGTCGCCGTCGCTGTCGGCGAAGGAGCGCACGTACACCTGGTAGATGACGGCATCGCGCCACCAGCCACGGTCCGCGGTGGAAGAGCTTGCAGGCAGCGGTCCCTCGGCCGCCGTGGGGGCGGGAAGTCCGACGGCGGAGGCGAGCTCATGGGTCATCGAGGGTCCCTCTCGTACGGTCCGGGTGCGGTGGGACGTACAACTAACGAGGTCAACGTGGGTGCGGGCCCGTAGTGACGGTGCTCTGAAGACCAAAAATAACAGTCCTGCAAGAGCTTGCGAAAGGCATTGGGGGCCCTTGTGGGGCCGCTCTGAACGGGGGAAACGGCCGCCGTCAAGCGATCCATCGGCAACTGTCAGGACACGTGGATGTAACGATCCCCTGCTCTTGCAGAAAATTGTCGCAAGGTCTTTCGACTCTCTTTCATCCTTGTTACGTTCCTGCCGAACCCGGCGCCGCGAGGGAGCGGTCGGCAGGGGGCCTGGTCGCCTCCGCCATCTCGGGCATCTCTGAAGGAGTTCACATGCGGCGTGGCATAGCGGCCACCGCACTCGTTGCGGCACTGGCGATGGCAGCGACGGCGTGCGGCGGGGACGACGGGGACACGGCCGGCGGCCCGGTCACCCTGACCTGGTGGGACACGTCCAACGCGACGAACGAGGCGCCGACGTACAAGGCGATGATCGCCGAGTTCGAGAAGGCGAACAAGGACATCAAGGTCAAGTACGTCAACGTCCCGTTCGACCAGGCGCAGAACAAGTTCCAGACCGCGGCCGGCAGCAAGGGCGCCCCGGACATCATCCGCGCCGAGGTCGGCTGGACCGCCTCCTGGGCCAAGTCCCAGTTCCTGGCGCCGCTGGACGGCACGGACGCGCTCAAGGACTCCGCGGACATCACTCCCTCGCTCCTGAAGCAGGCCCAGTACCAGGGCAAGACCTACGGCGCGCCGTTCGTCACCGACTCCGTCGGCCTGATGTGGAACAAGGAGATCCTGAAGAAGGCCGGCTACGACAAGGCGCCGACCACCTGGGAAGAGGTCAAGGCCGTCTCCAAGGCGGTCAAGGAGAAGGCCGGCGTCAACGGCTTCCAGCTCCGCGCCGACGCCTACTTCGAGCTTCCCTTCCTCTTCGGCGAGGGCACCGACATGGTGGACGCCGCGGGCAAGAAGATCACCGTCAACTCGCCCGAGGCCGTCAAGGCCGTCGACGAGACCAAGGCGCTCCTCGACGCGCCCGGCGTCGCCAAGCTGGACGTCACCGCCGACTCCTACGCCCACATGATGGACGCGTTCAACACCGGCAAGACCGCGATGATCCTCCAGGGTCCGTGGGAGCTGACCAACGTCTACAAGGGCGCCGCCTTCAAGGACAAGGCCAACCTCGGCATCTCCGGCGTCCCGGCCGGCTCCACCGGCAAGGCCGGCGCCCCGACCGGCGGCCATAACCTCTCGGTCTACGCGGGCTCCGACAAGGCGCACCAGGCCGCGGCCCAGAAGTTCATCGGGTTCATGACCTCCGGCGAGACCCAGGCCAAGATCGCGCTGAAGAACGGCACCCTGCCGACCCGTACCTCCGCCTACACCGCCGAGGTCAAGGCCACCCCGGGCATCGCCGAGTTCCAGCAGATCCTCTCCACCTCCGCCCGCCCGCGGCCGGAACTGCCCGAGTACAGCTCGCTCTTCGCCGACCTCGGCGTCAACCTCACCTCCATCCTCCAGGGCAAGGTGAGCACCCAGAAGGGCCTGGACACCACGGCCGAGTCCTACAAGAAGCTGCTCAAGGACTTCTCCTAAGACGGTCGCCGGCCGTCCGGACCGCTCCCGCACCGGGGGGCGGGCCGGGCGGCCCGCCCGCAGTGGCGCGGCCGGACCCCCGGCGGCGCCGCACCGCCGAACACCCTCCTGAGAATCTGTCGTAAAGGTGTCGAAGATGACCGTCGCCGTCGAGGGCGGAAGCCGAAAGACCCAGCGTGGCGATGGGCCGCGTCCAGGGCCGATCAGCCGTTTGAGGCAGTCGTACAACCGCAACTGGTACGCCTGGGCCATGGTCGCCCCGGTCGTCGCGGTCATCGGCGTGCTGGTGATCTACCCCCTGATCCGCGGTGTCTATCTGTCGCTGACCGACGCCGACAGCAACAACGTCGGCCGGACGATCGGCGTCAACGAGATCCCCGACTCCTTCTCATGGGTGGGCTTCGACAACTACTGGGAGATCCTCTCCGGGGCCGACAACCAGTTCTGGCCCCACTTCACCTGGACCATCGTCTGGACCGTCGTCTGCGTGGCGCTGCACTACGGGATCGGCATGGGCCTCGCCCTGCTGCTCAACCGCAAGATCCGCGGCCGCACCTTCTACCGGATGGTCCTGATCCTGCCGTGGGCCGTGCCCACCTTCGTCACCGTCTTCGCCTGGCGGCTGATCCTCGCCGACGACGGCGGCGTCCTCAACATGGCGCTGGAGTGGGCCCATCTGCCCACCCCGGCCTGGCTGAGCGAGCCCTTCTGGCAGAAGACCTCCGCCATCATGGTCAACACCTGGGTCGGCGTCCCCTTCATGATGGTCTCCCTGCTCGGCGGCCTGCAGTCCATCCCGCAGGAGCTGTACGAGGCCGCCGAGGTCGACGGCGCGAGCCCCTGGCAGCGCTTCCGCCATGTGACGCTGCCCGGCCTGCGCTCGGTCAGCAGCACCGTCGTCCTGCTCGGCGTCATCTGGACCTTCAACCAGTTCGTCGTCATCTTCCTGCTGTTCGGCAACAACGCGGGCACCGAGGCCCAGATCCTCGTCACCTGGGCCTACCGCCTCGGCTTCGGCCAGGACCCGCGCGACTACGCCGGCTCCGCCGCGTACGGCGTCATCATCCTGTCGATGCTCATCGTCTTCGCCTCCTTCTACCGGCGCTGGCTGGCCCGCAACGAGAAGGCGGCCTGAGTGGCCGCCCACACCGTCGAGGAACAGCACCAGCCATGACGAAAGAGAGGGGAGCCACCCCCATGAGCACCACCGCAGACGCCCCGGTCGCCGAGGCCGCCGCCGCGCCGGCCGCCGCCGTCCCGCCCCGCAAGCCCGCCTCGGGCAAGCGGCAGCTCAGGCGCGGAGAGCGCCCCCGCGCCGTGTCCGTGCTGATCCACACCCTGCTGATCGGGGCGAGCTTCATCGCCGCCTTCCCGATCTGCTGGATCGCCTGGATCTCGCTCGGCCCGGACAAGAGCGACTTCCTCCACCCCGGCGACATCGCCGGCAAGATCAGCTTCGAGAACTACACGACGGTCCTCAACGACACCGAGTTCCTCCAGTGGTTCGCCAACTCGATGATCGTCGCGCTCGGCACCTGCCTGATCGGCGTCTTCGTCGCCGCCAGCTCCGGCTACGCCGTCTCCCGGATGCGCTTCCCCGGGCACCGGCAGCTGATGTGGACCTTCCTGATCACCCAGATGTTCCCCGTCGCCATCCTCATGGTGCCGCTCTACAACATCCTGGCCGACATGGGTCTGCTCGACACCTACTGGGCGCTGATCCTGGTCTACTGCACCACCGCCATCCCGTACTGCGCCTGGCTGCTCAAGGGGTACTTCGACACGATCCCGCAGGAGATCGACGAAGCCGGCCGCGTCGACGGCCTCACCCCGTTCGGCACCTTCTACCGGCTGATCCTGCCGCTCGCCCGGCCCGGCCTGGCGGTGGCCGCGTTCTACACCTTCCTCACCGCCTGGGCCGAGGTCGCCTACGCGTCGGTCTTCATGCTCAGCGAGGACAAGTACACCCTCGCCATCGGCCTGACCACCTTCATCAGCGAGCACGACACCCAGTGGGACCTGATGGCCGCGACCTCCGTGCTCATCGCCATCCCCGCGTCGCTGTTCTTCTACCTGGTCCAGCGCCACCTGGTCACCGGCCTGACCGCCGGCGCCGCCAAATCCTGACCCGTACGACCCGGAGCGCCCGGCCCGACATCAGGCCGGGCGCCCCCTTCGTGCCCGAACCGCTCCACCGAGCCTCCGAGGGATCGAGAATGACCCAGTACCTGGCTGACGCCCACGACACCGCCGACCGGACTGCGGCCGCCGCAGACTGGTGGAGAGACGCCGTCATCTACCAGGTGTACCCCCGCAGCTTCGCCGACGGGAACGGCGACGGCATGGGCGACCTCCCGGGCGTCCGCAGCCGGCTGCCGTACCTCAAGGACCTCGGCGTCGACGCCGTGTGGCTCAGCCCGTTCTACGCCTCCCCGCAGGCCGACGCCGGCTACGACGTCGCCGACTACCGCGCCATCGACCCGATGTTCGGCACGCTCCTGGACGCCGACGCGCTGATCCGCGACGCGCACGACCTCGGGCTGCGCATCATCGTCGACCTGGTGCCCAACCACTCCTCCGACGCGCACGAATGGTTCAAGCGCGCGCTCAAGGAGGGCCCCCAGTCGCCGCTGCGCGAGCGCTACCACTTCCGCCCCGGCAAGGGCGCCGACGGCGAACTCCCGCCCAACGACTGGGAGTCCATCTTCGGCGGCCCCGCCTGGACCCGTACGCACAACCCCGACGGCACTCCGGGCGACTGGTATCTGCACCTCTTCGCGCCCGAGCAGCCCGACTTCAACTGGGAGCACCCGGCCGTCGCCGACGAGTTCCGCTCGATCCTGCGCTTCTGGCTCGACATGGGCGTCGACGGCTTCCGGGTCGACGTCGCCCACGGCCTGGTCAAGGCGGCCGGACTGCCCGACATCGGCGGCAGCGACCAGCTGAAGCTGCTGGGCAACGACGTCATGCCGTTCTTCGACCAGGACGGCGTCCACGAGATCTACCGCTCCTGGCGCACGATCCTCGACGAGTACCCCGGCGACCGCATCGCGGTGGCCGAGGCGTGGACCCCGACCGTCGAGCGCACCGCCAACTATGTGCGCCCCGACGAGCTGCACCAGGCGTTCAACTTCCAGTACCTGGGCACCCACTGGGACGCGGCCGAGCTGCGCGAGGTCGTCGACGCGTCGCTGAACGCCATGCGGCCCGTCGGCGCCCCGGCCACCTGGGTGCTGTCCAACCACGATGTGACCCGCCACGCCACCCGCTTCGCGGGCCCGCCGGCCGGCACCCAGATCCGCGTGCCCGGCGACCGCGAGCTCGGCCTGCGCCGGGCCCGCGCCGCCACCCTGCTGATGCTGGCGCTGCCCGGCTCCGCGTACCTCTACCAGGGCGAGGAGCTCGGCCTCCCCGACGTCACCGACCTGCCCGACGAGGTGCGCCAGGACCCGGCGTTCGGCCGCACGGAGGGTCAGGACGGCTTCCGCGACGGCTGCCGGGTGCCGATCCCGTGGACCGTCGAGGGCACGTCGTACGGCTTCGGCGCCGGCGGCAGCTGGCTGCCCCAGCCGGACAGCTGGGCCGGGCTCAGCGTCGAGGCGCAGACCGGCGTCGCGGACTCCACCCTGGAGCTGTACCGCGGCGCGCTCGCGGCGCGCCGCGAGCACCCCGCGCTCGGCGCGGGCGCGGAGGTCGAGTGGCTGGACGCTCCCGAGGGCGTCCTCGCCTTCCGCCGCGCGGGCGGATTCGTCTGCACCGTGAACACCACCGCCGCGGCCGTGCGCATTCCGGCGCCCGGACGCGTCCTGCTGGCCAGCGCCGCGGTCGAGCCGGTCGACGGCGAGGCCGAGCTGCCCGCGGACACCGCGGTGTGGTGGACGGTGTGACCATCCCCCCGTCGCGGAGCGGCGCCGTCCAGACCGGCGCCGCTCCGCGGCTCGCGGACATCGCGGCCCAGGCCGCGGTCAGCGAGGCGACGGCCAGCCGGGTGATGAACGGCAAGTCCGGGGTGGCCAGCGGCACCCGGCAGCGGGTGCTCGCGGCGCTCGACGTGCTCGGCTACGAGAGGCCCGTACGGCTGCGGCAGCGCAGCTCGGGCCTCGTCGGGCTGCTCACGCCCGAGCTCACCAACCCGATCTTCCCCGCCTTCGCGCAGGCCGTCGAGCAGGTACTGGCGGGGCACGGGTACACACCGCTGCTCTGCACCCAGCTGCCCGGCGGCGCGACCGAGGAGGAGCTGGTCGAGCAGCTCCAGGAGAGCGGCGTCAACGGCATCGTGTTCCTGTCCGGGGTGCACTCCGACACCTCGGCCGACCACAGCAGGTACGCCGAACTGGCGGCGCGCGGAGTCCCGTTCGTCCTCATCAACGGGTACAGCGAGCAGATCAACGCGCCGTGCGTCTCCTGCGACGACCGGGCCGCGATGCGGATGGCCGTGCACCACCTGGCCGAGCTGGGGCACGAGCGGATCGGCCTGGCGATCGGTCCGCTGCGCTATGTGCCGGCCACCCGCAAGGCCGAGGGGTTCACGGACGCCCTCGGCAGCATCCTCGGCTACACCCCCGCCGCGTCCGAACAGCTGGTCCAGCGCTCGCTGTTCAGCGTCGAGGGGGGCCATGCGGCGGCTGGCGCCCTGATGGACAAGGGGTGCACGGCGATCGTCTGCGGCAGCGACATGATGGCGCTGGGCGTGGCCCGCGCGGTGCGCGAGCGCGGTCTGGACGTGCCGTACGACCTCTCGGTGGTCGGCTTCGACGACTCGCAGCTGGTGGCGTTCACCGATCCGCCGCTGACGACGGTGCGTCAGCCGGTGAAGGCGATGGCGGCGGCGGCGGTCGGGGCGCTGCTGGAGGAGATCCAGGGAAGTCCCGTGCAGAGCACGGAGTATGTATTCGAGCCCGAGCTGGTGGTCCGCGGATCGACGGCGCAGGCGCGGCGGTAGGGGCGGGGGCGCGGCGGCTGTCCGCGGTGAGTGCGGGGCAGGGCGCCAATCCAGCCCCGTGGGGGTCCCCCCGGACGAAGTCTGGGGGAGTTTGAGGCGCACCTTCAGCCTCGCCGGCGTTTGAGGCGCGGGGTCCGGGGCGGAGCCCCGCGGGCTGCCCGCGCAGGGCACGTCACTCTCGCCCCAGGGGGCTGCGCCCCCGTACGGCCTTCGGCCGTGTCCTCAAACGCCGGACGGGCTGAAATTTCAGCCCCGCCGGCGATTGAGGCGCGAGGTCCGGGGCAGAGCCCCGCGGGCCGCCCGCATAGGGCACGTCACGGCCAGCCCCATCCGGGGCGGGTCGCCGAGCCCGGACCCGCGGGTTGTCCGCGGTGAGTACGCGGCGTGTGTACGCGAGGGGTGCGCACATGCGGTGAGTCCGCGGAGGTGTGCGCTCGACGGCCGCTTCGGCTGCGGTGACCGCGCGCGCCGCAGCCGCGCCGGCCGCGAACAGGGGGTGCGATCGCGGCCGTCTGCGCGCCGGTTCGGACCGGGCCGGCCGGTCGGGCGCGTGGGGTCCGGGCGGGCCGGACCCCCGACCGGGCGGCCCGGAGTCGTAGTTGAACGTAGCACCGCTGCAAACCTTGCGAAAGCTTTTGCAGTCGCGGAACGGCAACATTTCTGCCGTGCGACGGGAGTGTGTCCAAGGGGTTGACCCTGGGTCGAACGGAATCGTACGGTCGCGTCCGCAAGAGCTTTCTGCCGTCTTGCAGCAAGAAACATCAAAGGCCTTACGGGCATGGCGCGTTGCCGGGCAAGGCTCACCGTCACCCGCACCTCCCCCCACGCAGGAGGAAACATGGCCGGAAGACCTCTGGCCGCAGCGCTCGCCCTTGTGGCGGGCGCCGCGGCTGTCGTGGTCTCGCCGGTGGACGCCGCGCAGGCGGCGCCACCGGGCGAAAAGGACGTCACAGCAGTCCTGTTCGAGTGGAAGTTCGCCTCGGTCGCCAAGGCGTGCACCGACTCCCTGGGCCCCGCCGGCTACGGCTACGTCCAGGTCTCCCCGCCCCAGGAGCACATCCAGGGCGGGCAGTGGTGGACCTCGTACCAGCCCGTCAGCTACAAGATCGCCGGTCGTCTCGGCGACCGCGCCGCGTTCGGCGCCATGGTGAACACCTGTCACGCGGCGGGCGTCAAAGTCGTCGTCGACTCGGTGATCAACCACATGGCCTCGGCGGACGGGACCGGCACCGGCGGCTCGCCGTACACCAAGTACGGCTACCCCGGGACCTACTCCGGCGCCGACCTGGACGACTGCCGGTCGCACATCACCGACTACCGCAACCGCGGCAACGTCCAGAACTGCGAACTGGTCGGCCTCGCCGACCTCGACACCGGCGAGGACTACGTCCGCGGCCGCATCGCCGCATACCTCGACGACCTGCTCTCGCTCGGAGTCGACGGCTTCCGCATCGACGCGGCCAAGCACATGCCCGCCGCGGACCTCGCGAACATCAAGAGCCGGCTGTCGAACCCGAACGTCTACTGGAAGCAGGAGGCGATATACGGCGAGGGCGAGGCGGTCTCGCCGAGCGAGTACCTGGGCAACGGGGACGTACAGGAGTTCCGCTACGCCCGCGACCTCAAGCGCGTCTTCAACAACGAGAACCTCGCCTACCTGAAGAACTACGGCGAGGGCTGGGGCTATATGCAGTCCGGCAGGTCGGCGGTCTTCGTGGACAACCACGACACCGAGCGCGGCGGCGACACCCTCAACTACAAGGACGGCGCGAACTACACGCTGGCGAACGTCTTCATGCTGGCGTGGCCGTACGGCGCGCCGGACGTGCACTCCGGCTACGAATGGTCGGACAAGGACGCGGGACCGCCCAACGGGGGCACGGTGAACGCGTGCTACACGGACGGCTGGAAGTGCCAGCACGCATGGCGCGAGATCTCCTCCATGGTGGCCTTCCGGAACACGGCGCGCGGTCAGGGCGTCGTGCACTGGTGGGACAACGGAGGCGACGCGATCGCCTTCGGCCGGGGCGCCAAGGCGTACGTCGCCGTCAACCACGAGACGTCGTCGCTGACGCGCACCTTCCAGACGTCGCTGCCCGCCGGCGGCTACTGCGACGTCCAGTCGGGCCGGGGGGTCACGGTGAACGGCTCGGGCCAGTTCACGGCGACGCTCGGCGCGAACACGGCGGTGGCGCTGCATGTGAACGCGCGGACGTGCGGCGCCTAGAGCGTCGTTCCACGTGAACGCGGCGACGGCGCTCCGCTAGGACGTCTGCGCCACCGGGGGGCGGGGTGATCCCCACCCCGCCCCACCTCTTCCCGTGACTGGGGGCTGCGCCCCCACACCCCCGACCACACCATCCCGATCACACCGAGGAGTCCCACCGGTGACCCGTATCCCGCCGACCCACCAGCGCGCCGCCGCTGTCGTCGTCGGCGCGCTGTGCGCCGCGCTCATACCCGGCGTGCCCGCCGCCGTCGGCGCCGACCGCGGCAGCGCGCCGCCCGCGCCGCCCTCCGACCGTGCTCTCTCGAGTGAGCCGTCACGGCACGACCTCACCCGGGAGCAGTTCTACTTCGTCCTGCCCGACCGGTTCGCCAACGGCGACCCCCGCAACGACCGGGGCGGGCTGACCGGCTCGCGTCTGGAGACCGGGTACGACCCCGCCGACAAGGGCTTCTACCAGGGCGGCGACCTCAAGGGGCTCACCAGCCGACTCGACTACATCAAGGGCCTCGGCACCACCGCCATCTGGCTCGCGCCGATCTTCAAGAACCGGCCGGTGCAGGGCGAGGGCAAGGACGCGTCCGCCGGCTACCACGGCTACTGGATCACCGACTTCACCCAGGTCGACCCGCACTTCGGCACCAACGCCGACCTCGAGAGGCTCATCGACAAGGCGCACGCCAAGGGGATGAAGGTCTTCTTCGACGTCATCACCAACCACACCGCCGACACCGTCGACTACGCCGAGAAGAAGTACGGCTACCGCCCCAAGGGCGCCTACCCCTACCTCGACTCCCAGGGCCGTCCCTTCGACGACCGGGCGAAGCTCGGCAAGGTCGACGCGGACTCGTTCCCGTACACCCCGCGGAACACCGGCGGCGGCAAGGTCCCCGCCTGGCTCAACGACCCCACGATGTACCACAACCGCGGCGACTCCACCTTCGCCGGCGAGAGCTCCGAGTACGGCGACTTCTCCGGGCTCGACGACCTGTGGACCGAGCGCCCCGAAGTCGTCTCCGGCATGGAGAAGATCTACGAGAAGTGGGTCCGGGACTTCGACATCGACGGCTTCCGCATCGACACCGTCAAGCACGTCGACCTCGACTTCTGGACCCAGTGGGCCACCGCCCTCGACGCCTACGCAGCCAAGCGCGGCAGGGACGACTTCTTCATGTTCGGCGAGGTCTACAGCGCCGACACCGCGATCACCTCCCCGTACGTCACCCGGGGCCGGCTGGACGCCACCCTCGACTTCCCCTTCCAGGACGCGGCCCGCGCCTTCGCCTCGCAGAGCGCCCCGGCCGACCGCCTCGCGAAGGTCTTCGCCGACGACTACCGGTACACCACCGACAAGGCCAACGCCTACGAGCAGGTGACCTTCCTCGGCAACCACGACATGGGCCGCATCGGGACCTTCCTCAAGCAGGACAACCCGAAGGCCGACGACGCCGAGCTCGTCCAGCGCGCGCGTCTCGCGCATGAGCTGATGTTCTTCTCGCGGGGCAACCCGGTGGTCTACTACGGCGACGAGCAGGGCTTCACCGGCGCCGGCGGCGACAAGGACGCCCGCCAGACCCTGTTCGCCTCAAAGACCCCCGACTACCTCGACGACGACCAGCTCGGCACCGACCGCACCCACGCCGACGACGCGTACGACGCCCGGCACCCCGTCTACCGCTCGATCGCCGCGCTGTCGAAGCTCACCCGGGAGCACCCTGCCCTGCGCGACGGCGTCCAGGAGCAGCGGTACGCGAAGGACTCCGTCTACGCCTTCTCCCGCACGGACGCGAAGACCCGCCGCGAGTACGTCGTCGCCGTGAACAACGGCGCCACCGCCAAGACGGTCGAGATCCCGGCCGCGAGCTCCGACTTCCGGGTGCTGTACGGCGGCTCCGGCTCGGCCTCCGGCACGGTCAGCGGGCGCACGGTCACCGTCCCCGCCCTGTCCTCCGTCGTCCTCCAGGCGCGCTCGCCCCGCCCCGCCCCCGCCGCCGCGCCCGCGATCACGCTCAAGGCACCCGCCGCCGGCGCGACCGGGACCGTCGAGATCAGCGCGGACGTCGACGGCGGAGGGCTAGGCCGCGTCGTCTTCGCCGCCCAGACCGGCAACGGCAGGTGGCGGACGCTGGGGACCGCGGACCACGCCCCGTACAAGGTCACCCAGCACGTGGGCGCCGGCGTCGCCGCCGGAACCCCCCTGCGCTACAAGGCCGTCGTCACCGACAGCGCGGGCCGCACCGCGAGCGCCCTCGCCTCCACGACCGCGGGCCGCACCCCGCCGCCCGAGAAGCCCGTCGCCGTCGAACGCGACTACGCCGTCGTCCACTACCGCCGCGCCGACGGCGACTACGACGGCTGGCAGCTGAAGACCGGCGACCAGCGGACCGCCTTCACCGGACGGGACGCGTACGGCGCGTTCGCCTGGGTCAAGCTCCCCGAGAACGCCTCCTCGCTCCCGTACAGCGTCGAGAAGGACGGCGCCGCCGACGGACCCCAGCGCACGATCGATCTCGCCCGCACCGGCCAGGTCTGGATCGCGCAGGGCGAGGACGGACAGTCCGACACCGCGCCCGACGGCGCCTACCCGCCGCAGGACAAGACCAAGGCGCTCCTCCACTACCAGCGTCCCGACGGGGACTACGACGGCTGGGGCCTGCACACCTGGACCGGCGCGAAGGACCCGACCGACTGGAGCAAGCCGCTCCAGCCGGTGAGGAAGGACGCGTACGGCGTCACCTTCGAGGTGCCGCTCGCGGCCGGGGCGACCTCGCTCAGCTACATCCTCCACAAGGGCGACCAGAAGGACCTGCCGTCCGACCAGTCCCTGGACCTCGCGACGTACGGCAACGAGGTCTGGATGCTGGCCGGGCAGCCCAAGTACCTGCTGCCGCAGACCGGCGGAACGCCCTCGCTCGACCTCGCCAAGGCAGAGGCGCAGTGGATCGACCGGAACACCGTCGTCTGGAAGGTCAAGGCCACCGAGGCCACCAGCCAGCAGCTCGTCTACTCCAAGGACGGCGCGATCTCCGTCGTCGACGGCGCGCTCAGCCACGAAGGGCAGTGGCTGCGGCTGACGCCCGCCGCCCTGAGCGACGCCCAGAAGGCGAAGTATCCGCATCTGAAGGACTACCCCGCCTTCACCGTCGACGCCCGTGACCGCGACCGGATCCGCCAGGCGCTGCGCGGCCAGCTGATCGCCACCCAGCGCGCGGCCAACGGCGCGCTGCTCGCCGCCACCGGCGTACAGACCCCCGGCGTCCTCGACGACCTCTACGACGCCACGGGGGCGAAGCTCGGCCCCATCTTCGACCGCGGCCGCCCCACCCTCTCGGTGTGGGCCCCCACCGCGCACTCCGTCGCCCTGGAACTCGACGGGAAGACCGTTCCCATGCGGCGGGACGACGCGAGCGGCGTCTGGTCGGTCACCGGACCGAAGTCCTGGGCCGGCAAGCCCTACCGCTACGCGGTGAAGGTCTGGGCGCCCAGCGTTCACAAGACCGTCGTCAACAAGGTCACCGACCCCTACTCCACCGCTCTGACCACCGACTCCGCCCGCAGCCTCGTCGTCGACCTCGCCGACCCCAAGCTGGCCCCGGCGGGCTGGGCGGGCCTGCGGAAGCCGGCCGCCACGCCGCTGCGCGACGCGCAGATCCAGGAGCTGCACATCCGCGACTTCTCGATCGCGGACCGCACGGCGCGCCACAAGGGCCAGTACCTCGCGTTCACCGACCGCGCGTCCGCCGGGATGAGGCACCTCGCCCGGCTGGCCGCATCCGGCACGTCCTACGTACACCTCCTGCCCGCGTTCGACATCGGCACCATCCCGGAGAAGAAGTCCGGGCAGACCGTCCCCGACTGCGACCTCAAGGTGTACGCCCCCGACTCCGACGAGCAGCAGGCGTGCGTCGCCAAGGCCGCGGCCAAGGACGCGTACAACTGGGGCTACGACCCGCTCCACTACACCGTGCCCGAGGGCTCGTACGCCTCCGACCCCGAGGGGACCCGGCGGACCGTCGAGTTCCGGCAGATGGTCCAGTCGCTCAACAAGGCCGGACTGCGCACGGTCATGGACGTCGTCTACAACCACACCGTGGCGAGCGGCCAGGCCGACAAGTCCGTACTCGACAAGATCGTGCCCGGCTACTACCAGCGGCTGCTCGCGGACGGCTCCGTCGCCACCTCCACCTGCTGCGCCAACACCGCGCCCGAGAACGCGATGATGGGCAAGCTGGTCGTGGACTCGGTGGTCACCTGGGCCAAGGAGTACAAGGTCGACGGCTTCCGCTTCGACCTCATGGGCCACCACCCCAAGGCCAACATCCTCGCCGTCCGCAAGGCTCTCGACGCGCTCACCCTCGCGCGGGACGGCGTCGACGGAAAGAAGATCGTCCTCTACGGGGAGGGCTGGAACTTCGGCGAGATCGCCGACGACGCCCGCTTCGTCCAGGCCACCCAGAAGAACATGGCGGGCACGGGGATCGCGACCTTCTCCGACCGCGCCCGCGACGCGGTCCGCGGCGGCGGTCCCTTCGACGAGGACCCGGGTGTGCAGGGCTTCGCCTCGGGCCTGTACACCGACCCCAACTCCTCGAAGGCGAACGGCACGGAGGCGGAGCAGAAGGCCAGGCTGCTGCACTACCAGGACCTGATCAAGGTGGGTCTCTCCGGCAACCTCGCCGGGTTCTCCTTCACCGACACCAAGGGCCGCACGGTCAAGGGCTCGGACGTCGACTACAACGGCGCCCCCGCCGGCTACGCGGCCGCTCCCGGCGACGCCCTCGCCTACGCGGACGCCCACGACAACGAGTCGCTGTACGACGCCCTCGCCTTCAAGCTGCCCGCCGCCGTATCGCCGGGCGACCGGTCGCGGATGCAGGTGCTGGCGATGGCGACGGCGGCGCTCTCCCAGGGCCCCGCGCTCTCCCAGGCAGGGACGGACCTGCTCCGCTCCAAGTCGCTGGACCGCAATTCGTACGACAGCGGCGACTGGTTCAACGCGATCCACTGGGACTGCCGCGACGGCAACGGCTTCGGCCGCGGTCTGCCTCCGGCGGCCGACAACAAGCCCAAGTGGCCCTTCGCCACGTCCCTGCTGACCACGCCCTCGCTCACGGTCGGCTGCCCGCAGATCGAGGGAGCGTCGGCCGCGTACCGAGATCTCCTCACGATCCGCACGTCTGAGCCGGACTTCAGCCTGGCCACGGCGGGCGACGTCCAGTCCAGGCTCTCCTTCCCGCTCTCCGGGACGGCGGAGACGCCTGGTGTGATCACGATGGCACTGGGCGACCTGGTGGTGGTCTTCAACGCGACCCCGTCGCCCCAGACCCAGCGCGTCGCCTCCCTCGCGGGCACCGCGTACACCCTCCACCCGACCCAGACGACGGGCGCGGACCCGACGGTCAAGAAGTCCTCTTACGAAGGGAGCACAGGCGCGTTCACCGTCCCGTCCCGCACGGTAGCGGTCTTCAAGCGCTCCTGACCGAGCGATGACCTTTGCCCGCCGACGGGGCGGGCACCTTCAGCCCCGCCGGCGTTTGAGGCGCGCCCATTCAGCCTCGCCGGCGTTTGAGGCGCGGGGTCCGGGGCAGCGCCCCGCAGGCCGCCCGCACAGGGCATGTCACCCCCGCCCCAGGGGGCTACGCCCCGGTACGCCCTGCGGGCGTGTCCTCAATCGCCGGACGGGCTGAGTTTCCCGGGCTCGACCCGCACACAATCAGCCTCGTGGGGGTCCCCCCGGACGAAGTCTGGGGGAGTTTGAGGCGCGGGGTCCGGGGCGGAGCCCCGCGGGCGGCCTCGCCGTTCAAGCCCCGCCGGCGTTTGAGGCGCGGGGAACGCTGGGGCAGCACCCCAGCAACTAGACCGCCGCCGCCAACACCGTCAACCGCCCCAGCAGCTCCCCGAACGGCCCCTCCGCCGGCTCCGCCCCCAGCATCCGGGCCACGATCTGCGCCATCTCCTCGTCGTACGCCGCGCTCACCGCCGTCAGCGCCGCGAAGTCGTGCACCAGCTGACGCTCCAGCTCCGCACGCGGTATGCGCCTGCCGTCCAGCCAGATCAGCGCCGTCGACTCGGCGAGCGAGACCCAGGACCGTACGACCAACTCCAGCCGCGCCGGAGGGTTCTCGACGGCCAGATGCGACAGGATCTGCTCGTACGCGGCCTGCCGGACCTCGTCGATCATCGCGTTCGCGGTCGACGACCCGACGGCCGGACCGCCCCGCATCAGCGCGGAGAACCCCGGCCCGTGGTCGTCCACGAAGTCGAAGAACCGGCCCATGACCCGCAGCAGCCGCGCCCCGAGCGGCCCTTCGCGCGGCTCCTGGAAACGCGCCGCCAACTCGTCGGCCGCCCGCCGCAGCGCGGCTTCGTACAGGCTCTGCTTGCCGGGAAAGTAGTGGTAGACGAGCGGCCGCGAGATGCCCGCGGCCGCGGCTATCTCGTCGATGGAGACATCGTCGGGGGAGCGGTGGCTGAACAGCTCCAGCGCCACACCGATCAGCTGCTGCCTGCGCTCCTCGACGCCCATTCTGCGGCGTACCCCGGTCGTCATGCGGAACAGAGTACCGACTCGAAAAGAAGTTCCCCTTCCGGGTGAAGGTTCTGCGAAGAGGCCGCTGACGGCCAGGTTCCGCTTGACGCCGCGGAACAGCCCGCCGCCCTACAGGTCGAGCACCAGCCGCTCGCCCCGGCAGCGCGAGACGCAGATCAGCATCGAGTCCTCCCGCTCCGCGTCCGTCAGCAGCTCGTCCCGGTGGTCGATCTCGCCTTCCAGGACGCGCTGTTGGCAGGTCCCGCAGAACCCCTGCTCGCAGGAGTAGGGCACGTTCGGCAGCTCCTCGCGGACCGCGGCCAGCAGCGACTGGCCGGCGGCGACCGTCAGCGTCCGCCCGGTCCGGCGCAGCTCCGCCTCGAACGCGGCCGCCTCGCCCCGCGCCCGCGGAGCGAACCGCTCCAGATGGAGCGTGCAGCCGGTCGGCAGCGCCTGGGCCACCGCGTCCATCAGGCCCTCGGGCCCGCAGCAGTACACGGCCGTGCCCTCGGCGACGCCCGAGAAGACGTCCGCCATATCCGGAACGCCCGCGACGACCGCCACCCGGTCGCCGCCGAGCTCCTCGACCTCCTCGAGGAACGGCATCGACGCGCGGGAGCGGCCGCAGTACACGAGCCGCCAGTTCGCCCCGGCGGCCGCCAGGGCGCGTACCATCGGCAGGACCGGAGTGATCCCGATGCCGCCCGCCACGAAGACGTACGACGGCGCCGGCGTCAGCGGGAAGCGGTTGCGCGGGCCGCGCACCTCGATCTCCGTGCCCTCGTGGAGCTGTTCGTGGACCTCGCGCGAGCCGCCTCGGCCGTCCTCGACCAGTCGGGCGGCGACGGTGTACGACGAGGGGTCGGCGGGGTCGCCGCACAGCGAGTACTGGCGGACCAGGCCCGACGGCAGCACCAGGTCGAGATGCGCGCCGGGCTCCCAGACGGGCAAGTCCTCGCCCTTCAGGGTGAGTCGTACGACTCCCTCGGCGGCCTCCGCCCGTTCGGTGACCAGCAGCCGCAGACCGCGGGGGCGGCCCTGGCCGGAGACCGGGTTCTCCAGGGCGGGCAGCGGCCACAGCGGAGAGGCCTGGATCCGCCGGCGCATCGCCCGCCGGGTGAGCAGCGCGGCGCCGGCGACCAGCACGGCCGTACGCAGCCGGGGCATGTCAGCGGCCTCCGTTCGCGCCGGGCGAGGTCGCCAGATAGGCCACCGCCTGGGCGGTGCTGCCCTCCTGGGAGGGGTGGTACGAGCGGCTCAGATAGCGGGGGATCGAGCGGAGCATCGCCTGCGGCGTGGGCAGCACGCCCTGGCTGCCGGCACGGAAATAGGCGGCGAACCCGGCCTTTCCGTTCAGCAGCGTCGGGTCGTTCTCCATGAAGAACCGGGCGCCGCGCTGCCAGAGGAAGACCAGCGCGGAGAACGCGACGGCCCAGGTGCGCGCCCGCCGCCGGTACCCCCCGTCCACGTGCATGAAGAGCTCGAAGGCCACCGAGCGGTGCTCGACCTCCTCCGCGCCGTGCCAGCGCAGCAGGTCCAGCATCACCGGGTCGGCGCCCCGGCGGTCCAGCTCATGGGCGTTGAGCACCCAGTCGCCGAGGAACGCGGTGTAGTGCTCGATCGCGGCGATCGTCGCGACCCGCTCCATCAGCCACCACTCGCGCGCCCGGCCGGGCGGCAGCGTCCGGTCGCCGAGCAGCTTCTCGAAGAGCCAGTCCACCTGCGCGGTGTACGGAGTGGGGTCCAGGCCGAGCTTCTTGAGGTGCGGCAGCACGTCGTCATGGGCCTGGGAGTGCATGGCCTCCTGGCCGATGAAGCCGATGACGTCCTCGCGCAGCCGGTCGTCGTGGATATACGGCAGCACCTGTTGGTAGACGTGCACGAACCAGCGTTCGCCCGCCGGGAGCAGCAGATGCAGCACATTGATCGTGTGGGTCGCGAACGGGTCGCCGGGTATCCAGTGCAGCGGCGTGTCCGACCATGCGAAGGCGACCTTGCGGGCCTTGAGCGGCGTCCGCTCCGCTTCGACGGGCGCGGGCTGTGTGCGCGACAGCTGCGTATTAGACATGGCGTCAATGTACTGACGGGTAAGCTGCCGCGACAGAGGTAGGCGGCCAGATTTTCGCCCCCTGCGAGGATGTGCTGCCGGACGCCCGCCGTGACTGCCCCAACAGCCGCGCCCGCCGCGCGGGAGAGCGCGAGCGGGCGCGGCCAGGCGCTCTACAGGGTGTTCTACGGGGAGGCGGGCGCTCCACGGGGTGCTCTACGGGAGGCGGGCGCTCAGTGCAGCGCGTCCATCCGGCTGCCGTCCTCCAGGCGGCCGTTCAGCTCCGCCCGCGCGCCCGCCTTCGCCGGCACGGCCAGCAGACTGCCCTCCGCGCTCCCGCTCACCCCGCCCGACGCGGCCACCGAGGCGAACTGCTCGCTGCCCGCCGCCAGGACGTACCACTGGCCCGCCCGCGACTTCCACAGCACGCCCGCGAGCACCCGAGGCTCCCGCACCGAGCAGGACGGCTTGTCCTGCGCCCGCGCCACGACCGCGCCGGGCGCCGCCGCCTTCTGCCCGGGGGCCTGGAACTCGGCCATGATCCGGCTGCCCCGGCCGCGCCAGGTCTCCGCGCGGGTGCACAGCCAGGCCGCCGTGCCGTTCGCCTCGGGAAGCGGCTGCCGTGCGTACGGCCACGAGTTCACGCTGCGCACTCCCGCCGCGCGGACGCCCGGCAGCAGACAGGCCGTCCGCGCCCATGAGGCGAGCGCCGCGTCGCCCGCGACGTCCTTGGGCGCCGACGGCGGGCCCGAGGTGAGCCGGGCCGGGGTCAGCTCGCCCAGGTCGGTCAGCAGCCGCCCCGCGGCGCCGTCCCGCAGCTCCAGCACGTCCCACGAGGCGCACGCCGACGCCAGCGCGGGGCTGGGCAGCGAGGCGGTGAGCCCGTGCGCGTCCCGTGCGAGGGGCCGGGGCGCGCGGTCCGGCTCGAGCAGATCGCGCACGGACGCCTTGCGCACCCAGGGCGCGGTCAGATAGCGGACGTTGCCGTCGACGCGGCCCGCCACCAGCGCGGACGACGTGGCGGCGTCCGCCCCGTCCGTGCGCGCGAAGTCGAGCGCCGCGCCGCCCTCGCCCTCCTTCGGCTCGGCGTAGCGGACCACGCGCAGCCCGTCGTACAGCAGCACCACCTTGGCCTGGTCGACCTCGCCCGCGTACAGCAGCTGCGGCGAGCCCATCGGCGGCCCCGGCGGAGTGCCGGGAGTGGCCGAGACCTGGACCGCGCTGCCGGGCCTGGCCCAGACGGCGAGCGCGCGGCGCAGCAGGGCGCTGTCCCCGGCGAGCGCGCCGCGCGCGGGCCAGACGGAGAAGTCCGTGCGCGTGGAGTGCTGCCAGGCCGTGGGGGAGACCCGCGTCAACTGGGCCGGGTCCAGGGCGGCTTCGGCCGCCGGGTTACGGGCGTAGGGCGGGGCGGCGGCGCCGTCGGGCCCCCAGCCGTCGCCCGGCAGCCCGAGCAGCGCGCCGCAGACGGCGAGCGCGGCGGCCGCCACCAGCGCCGCCTTGGCGTGCTGGCGGCGGCGCATCAGGTCGGTGGGGCGGGCCTGCAGCGAGCAGGGGTCGAACTCCGGCGAGCCCAGCAGCGCGTACTGCGCGGGCGTCGCGTCCGCCTCCGCCAGCGCCGTCTGCGGGTCCTCGACGCCCGCGGCGCTCAGCGCCTGGCGTACGTCCGGGTCGGACAGCTGCTCCAGGCCGCGCAGCACATACGCTGCCCGCGCCGGCCCCGAGAGCGCGGAGAGCCGCTGGTCCAGGGCGAGTTCGTCGGCGCCGCCCGCACGCGGGAAGACCCGCAGGCCCCACACATGAGGCAGCAGCGGCGGCAGCTGGGAGCGCTTGGGCCAGGCCGCCCGCCTGAGCGGAAGCCCGGCGTCCAGAGCCTGTCGCAGCACCCGGCCCCGCACATACGCGTACCCCGGCCCGGGCCCGCCCTGGCCGCGCCTGCTCGTCGGGACCCCGGCGCCGTGGTCGGCGACGGGGGTGGTGCGGCCGCGCGGCAGGGAGCGCTGGGCGAGGGCGTGCGCGGTCAGCACCCGGCGGTTGCGGCCCAGCGACGGCGGCAGCACGAGATACGCGATCCGCACCAGCCGGGGGTAGTGCTCGACGAGGGCCGCCTCGGCCTGGTCGAGTTCGACGCGGTCAGCGGCGGGAGCGGGCGGGGCGGTGGTGACGACATCCTGTGGGCGCACGTTCAGCAGAACGAGCGAATCGTCCGATGGTCACCGACGCCCGCCGCGTACTGCGGGTATGCGCTCACGACCAGGCGTACGGGCCGGGCATCCGGGCTAGGCGTACGGGCTGGGCGGGCCGGCTGGACGTACGGCCCAGCGGAACGGCGCCCGGACTGCGCGAGCCGACCCGGAGCACGCCCGCGCACGGCGCCCCGCACGCCGCGCCCCGCACGCCGCCCCCGGATCACCGCGCCTGGATCACCGCCCCCGGATCACCGCGCCCGGATCACGCCTCCCGGATCACGCCTCCTGGATCAGCCGTGCCCGGATCCGCTCGACCGCAGGGTTCGGGACGCCCAGCCCCTCGCGTACGTACTTCTCCATCGAGCCATAGCGGGCGTCGACCTCGTCGAGGGCCGCCGCCAGGTACTCCGGGACCACGCCGATGAGCGCGAGGGCGATCTCCGGGTCGCCGCCCTCGGCCGTGAAGCCCTCGACGAGCGGGGCGAAGGCCCCCCGCGCGCCCGGGTTGAGGGAGAGGTACTCCGCCTCGACGGTCTCCGGCGCCGCGCCGAGCAGGGTGAGCAGGACGGACGCCGCCCAGCCGGTGCGGTCCTTGCCCGCCGTGCAGTGGAAGAGCAGCGGGCCCGCGTCGGTCTCGGCGAGCTCGTTGAGGAAGGCCCGGTAGGCGGCGCGCGCGGAGTCGGTGGTGACGAAGGAGCGGTAGGTGTCGGTGAAGAGCGTCCGCGCCTTGCCGCCGCCCAACTCCCGCTCGGCGACGATCGGGTCGGCCAGCACCTGGCTGAGCCGGGCGGCCGGCGGCATCCGCCCCGACGCCACCTGGTCGGCCAGGACGTCGGCGAGGAGGAGCCTGCCGCCCGGCGGGACGTGGTCGGGGCGGGCGCGTCGCTCGTCCGCGGTGCGGAAGTCGACGACCGTGCGGATGCCGAGGGCGGCGAAGGCCGGGTCGGCGGCGACGTCGAGCCGGTCGAGCCGCCCCGAGCGGAAGACGAGCCCGGGGCGGACGGACCGGCCGCCGGTCAGAGGCGTGGAGCCGAGGTCGCGGAGGTTGGCGACGGTGGTGGCGGGGATCGCGGTCATGGCGGGCGGCTCCCTGGCTGTTCGATCGGTCGATATCCCTCATTTGTACCTGTTTGGTAGGGAAAGATAGTCGGTGACCGTCGCCAGGGCCGCCTGCCAGGCCCGCGCGCCTCCTGCGGCCCGGCTCAGCCTCTACCCCGGCGTGATCGACCAGCCGCTGAAGTGGACCGTGCCCCGGGCCCCGCTGCCGCCGCTCACCGCGCTCATGAAGAGCCCCGCGTCCTGCACGGCGGCGGACCCCGGCACGGCGACCGTGGCGACCGTGCGCCAGGTCACGCCGCCGTCCGTGGAGCACGCGCCGGTGAAGGACGTCCCCGCGTTCTTGGCGAGCCGCAGCAGCACCGGGGCCTTGAGGCCGGTGATACGACGGTAGGCGTCCAGAGTTCCGTCGCCGTTCGAGTCGTACGACAGCACGACGCCCTGGCCGGGCGTGGCCGCCAGGTTGACGAAGCCGGCGTCGCCCTGCCGGGCGAGGCTGTTGCGCACGACGATGCCCGCCCGCGCCCAACTGCCCGTGTCGTCCTGCGCGTCCACACGCAGCACCACGCTCGCGCCCTCGCTCAGCGCGCCCTCGCGGTAGGCGGTCCCGAAGTGCGTGGCGCCCCGCCAGAGGTCGTTGCCCGCGCCGTTGACCGCGAGACGGTCGCCGACCTGCCCGAACACGGCCGCGTTGCTGGTGAAGGCGCGCCAGGGGGGATCGAGCGGCGAGGCGAGGAAGACCGCGCCGCGCTGAGTGACGGCCACCGGCGTCTCGCCGCGCGGGCCGTACCGCGTGCGCAGCGCGTACGGCATGGCCCGCAGCGGCTCGGAGAGCGGCTCCGCGGGCGCCGTCACCCGCCAGGACGCCTTGCCCGTGCCGCCGGCGGGCACGCTCGGCAGGAACGGGTCGCCGAGCGGCACGGCGTCCAGACCGGTCAGCTCGAAGTCGACGCGGCCCATCTCGCGCAGTCCGTTGTAGTTGCGGAAGGAGGCGACGACGGTCCCCGTGGAGCCGGGCGTGAAGGACGGCGGGTCCACGGCGACCGTGACGAAGCCCTGGTAGGGCGCGGCGGCCAGGGTGTCGTGCACCCGGCGGGCCGTGCGGTGCGCGTCGGCCGTGGGCCGCACCGGATAGGCCCGCCGGTCCTTCGTCCACGCCTCCTCGGCCGGATACCAGTCGAAGGGCCTGGGCGCCCGGCCCTCCTCCAGGGCCGCGGCCTGCTCCTCCAGATACGCCTCCCACTGCGGCACATGGACGTCGTTCATCAGCCCGTGCCAGTCGCGGGCCGCGTAGTTGCTCAGCTGGTCGGCGGCGGCCCGGTCCGCCCAGGTGGTCACCAGCGCGCGGGCGGTGCGCTCGAGCTCGACCGCCTCCTCGGGGCTGGTGGCCAGCCGCTTGGCGTCCTCCAGCCACGGCCCGAGCAGGAACAGCCGGTGGCAGCCGGCCACCGTGTCGCTCAGCCGCATCAGCTTCAGCCAGAGGGCGGAGATCGCGCGGAACGACGCCGCGTCCTTGTTCAGATAGGCGGCGCGCAGCGGCAGCTGGAGGGTGCGGGAGCGGTTGGCGAGCGCCTGGCGGGCCACATCGGTCAGATCGTGGCGGTAGGCGTCCGAGTCGCGCAGCGAGGGCCGTACGTCCAGCAGCGCGGCGAACGCCCGGTCGAAGCCGGCCGGGTCGAAGGCCGTGGCGATGGAGGACGTCATGCCCGGCCGGCGCGAGAAGAGGGAGTCGTACGGCCGGCCGTCGGTGCTGGTCAGCTTGTACGCGGTCGCGGCGAGCGCGGCGAAGGCCGTGCGCGCCGAGGGGTCCTCGCCGCCGTAGCGGACGTCCGCGTACGCGGCGAACCAGGCGTCCCGGTCGATCTTCTCCTCGTGCCAGGCCAGCTCGCTGAACAGCTCCAGGGCGGCCGGGTCGCGCTCTGCGGCCTCCGGCATGTACGCGGTGCCGGCCAGCGCGCTGCCCGGCTTGTCGCGCCAGGCGGTGAACTTCTCCGTCCACCGGTCGGTGTTCGCGCCGATCGTCGTGCGCCCGCCGAAGTTGGGGATCGTGCCGAAGGCGTACGGCGCGCCGCCCCAATCCTTCTCCCGGTCGGTGACCGTGTCCAGGTCGGACAGTCCGTCGACGATCAGCATCCGGCTGGTGTCGACCGCCTCCAGCAGCGCCGGACGCGGGTTGGCCTGCCAGCCGAGGATCACCCAGGTCGCGCCGGGGCGGGCGGTCTGCAGGGCCCTCTCCACGGCGCGGGCGGCGTCCGGCACCGGGACGTCCCCGGCGGCGCCGCCCTCGTGCAGCAGGTCCATCTTGAAGTGGGAGACCTCGCCGAAGAGCTCCCCCTGGCGCCGGTAGAAGGCGGCCGCGACGTCGGCGAAGCTCTGGGTGCGGGGGTCGAGCCAGTCCGGGCGGCGCAGGCCGTTCCACGTGCCCTGGGGGACGACGCGGGCGCCGGGGTTGCGGGCGACGAAGCCGTCCGGGACCGTGCCGAAGTAGCCGGGCAGCACCGGGTGCATGCCCAGCTCCCGCAGCCGCTCGCAGATGCGCCGGCCGAGGTCCGCGCGGCGCTCGACGAGCGCGGGCGAGAGCGGGCCGCCGTAGCCGCTCATGTTCTGCAGCAGCCACCACGGCTGGTGGGAGGGGGCGGGCAGCCAGGCGCGGGCCTCCACGTCGGTGTATCCGAAGTCGGTCAGCAGCCCGCGGTAGACGGCCTCCTGGCCGGGGGTGACCAGGACCTCGTTGCAGCCGTGCAGGGACAGGACGTCCAGCAGGCGCTCCCAGCGCGGCCAGTCGGCGTACGGGCCGGTGTACCCGTCGTGGGTGTCGTTGTACGCGAAGCGGTGCGGGACCGTCGCCGCCCGCTCCAGCGCCCGGCGCGGGGCCGGCAGCCAGTGCGGCAGGTCGAGCTGGGACCCCGACCACGAGATGTGCGCCCGGCAGACGTACTTGAGGTACCAGTGCACTCCGGTGAGCAGGACGGCCGGGCTGGTGCCCCAGACCTCGACGCGGCCGGTGCGCCCCTCGACCCGGAAGCGCTCGGGGCCGGTCACGGGTCGCAGCCGGAACTGGTCGGCGTGGCGGGGCAGCAGCCGGCGCAGTGCCTCGTAGGCGGGGGCGACGGCGAAGGCGGGGGCCTCGGCGCTCCGTGCGGCCGGTATGGCGGGCATGGCGGGCGTGGCAGGGGCGGCGGGCGTGGCGGGGGCGGTCGCCGCCCGGGCGGGGCCGGCCAGCGCCGCTCCGGCGCCGATCGCTCCGGCCGTGCCCAACAGAGTGCGTCTCGACAGGTCGTTCATCAGCGCTCCTCCATGTTGCTCAAGTGACAACAGGTGTGCGTGGCGGAGCGCAGGTTACCCAAAGTCAGCTCGCGCGAAAGAGGGCTGACAGGGCACGATGGCCGGATGCGGACGAGTACGAAGAAGAGCGCGAGGCGCACAGCCCGCGCGGCACTGGCAGTTCTGGCCCTGACCCTGGCCGCGGCCTGCACTTCGGGCGGCGACGGCGACGGGCGTGGCGGCGACGGGGACGCCAAGGAGCCGGAGACGGCGACGGGCAGCCTGGAGCAGCTGGCCGAGAAGGTCGAGTGCAAACCGAACATATCGACGGACGCCGACGAGCTGCGGCAGGCCAACTGCACGACGGACGACGGCAAGTACGTGCTGACCACCTTCGCCACCGACCGGGGCCAGCGCGAGTGGATCAACGAGGCCAATGACTACGGCGGCTCGTACCTCGTGGGCCGCAAGTGGGTCGCGGTCGGCGAGGCGAAGGTGGTCGAAGCGCTGCGCGGCCGGCTCGGTGGGACGGTGGAGACCGGCTCGGACCACCACTCGGGGGACAGCGGTGGCAGTGGGGGGACCGAGAAGGACCACGAAGGACACCACGGGAGCTGACCGCGCAGGTCTATGGGTGGGGGGCGGTTCGCTGGGAGACCAGCGGACCGGCCCCCGCCTGGGGGCCGGTCTGGTGCGGAGCGCTCCGGCAGCGGCAGGCCGGCTCGGGTCGGTGTTCGGGCCCGCCGCAGTCCGGACCGTGTCTGAGAAGGGGTCGGTCCGACACGTCCGCAGCAGCGGAACGGCCCCCCGCTCAGGAGGGGGCCGCTCCGCCTCTCAGCCAGTCACTCGCGCAATTTCACGGGGAAGGCTCAGGTGCACTTTCGTCCGCCGTTGATGCAGCCCACCGCCTTCCGCATGAGGTTGTCGTTGAAGACGTTGATGAAGTCGCCGTGGTCGGTGCCCGGCTTGTGCAGCTGCTCCGGGAAGGAGTCGACCGCGAAGACGCTGCCCTGCGGGACGTTGTAGACGATCCGCTGCACGAGCTGCGGAATGGCCTTGAAGCCGTTGCCGCAGTTCCCGTTCGCGTCGGCGAAGGCCACGTGCGTGCGGTGGTTGGCGCTGTCGATGTTCTGTCCGTCCCAGCAGCTCTGGAACTTGAACGAGCGCACCACCTGGCTGCCCTGCGGGCAGATCGGGTACTTGTCCTTCAGCTGACGGTTCTCGAATCCGGTGCAGCTCCACGAGGCATTGGCATTCGCATTTCCATTGGTGAACGCCTTGGCGTCGCCAGTAATGATCCGCAGGAATCGCGGCATCGCGACGACCTTGCTCTTCGGGTTGCCCACGAAATTGAGCGTGACCTGGGTCGGGGTCAGGATCTCGCCGACGTTCTTGTCGTTGCCGCCGCCGTCGGCGTTGGCGTCGTTCTCCTGCTGGCCGTTCTGCAGTCGCAGGACGGGCCAGTAGTAGGTCGACTTGTCGCCCTGGTTCCGGCAGGTGGTCTGGCCATTTGCAAGATCGTCGTCACTGGCGAAAGCATCGTTTGCCTGGTTGCCGACATAGTCGTGCATATGGTGGGCGCCGTTGCTCACACCCGGGGCCACGATGACGTTGTCCGGGTTGAACTTGCCGTTCTGGTTCGTCCCGCACTGGGTGCTGAACGTGCCCTTGGAACCGCCGCGGCGCTGCTGGGGCTTTTGAACATTCGGCTGGACGGACTGGATGTCGACGAAGTCAGCGGCCACGGGGCCGTTTCCGGCCTGGCCACCGTTGCCGTCGCCTTGGCCATTGTCCTGACCGTTGTCCTGACCGCCGTCCTGACCAGCGTTTTGACCGTTGTCCTGGCCGTCGCCTTGACCATTGTCCTGGCCGTCACCTTGACCGTTGCCCTGTTCGCCTCCTTGACCGTTCTGTTGGCCCTGGGCCTGGCCGTTGCCGGCGTTCGCGCTGTCGTCGGCGACCAGAGCGCACTGAGCCATGGACTGAAGCCCCTGCGGCTGCTGGCCCGCTCGGCCGATGGCATTCGAGATGCGCTCGAGCGACGCCGTCCGCTTGCTCTTCAACGGATTGAGAATGGCGTTCTGGGCGAGCCCCGGATCCTGTTGGATCTGCTGTTTCTGATCAGCGAATCGCTGATAGGCCTCGGTGATCTGGCTGTCCATCGTCGCCAGTTCGCGGCCGACCTCCTGACGCGCCTGCTGAGGCACATTGGGCAGACCGTTGGCGACTTCGGGGCAGTCGATGGTGGACACCGACTGTCCGCCGGCCTTCGTCTGACTCTGCGTCTGCTCGCGCTGGCCGGACCAGGACCAGCCTTCGCCTGCGGATGCATACGTATTGACCGCGACCAGCCCACCCCCGCCCAGGATCAATGCGGCCGAGGCGACAATCGCCCGGTTCGCCAGCGTCGAGCGTTTTCTGTTGCGTCCCATGGAACTCCTCTGCTTCGTTGCCGGGTGTGGGTTAGGGGGGTCCCCGGCAGAGGTAGAAGCGCTCCGTCCCATACGGGTGCGGCTCATGGGGTGTTCAAGCGGCGGGGGAATTCGTAGAAAACTCCATGCGTAAACCGACTCATTGCGGTGAAGTCGGACGCGGTGATCCGCGGGCCCGGCGAAGGCTCGGCGGGGCCCCGCCAAGGCCCGCCGGACGGCAGTCGATTAACGCGAGTGCCGTCGTCTTGTGCAGGATGTCCGGATGACCGAAATTCAAACGCCCAGACTGCTTCTGCGCCGCTGGAGCGACGACGACCTCGTCCCGATGGCCGAGATCAACGCGGACCCCGACGTGATGCAGTGGATCGACGACGGCTCGGTCCGCGACCTCGAGCAGACGGCGGACGCCATCGAGCACCTGGAGGAGGAGTGGGACGAGGAGGGCTTCGGAATCTTCGCCGTCGAACTGCTCGCCTCCGGCGAACTGGCGGGCTTCACCGGCCTGTCCGTCCCCACCTTCCTCCCCGAGGTGCTGCCGGCCGTGGAGATCGGCTGGCGGCTCGGCCGCCCCTTCTGGGGCCAGGGGTACGCCTCCGAAGCGGCCCAGGCGACCTTGGAGTTCGCCCTCCAGGACCGCGGGCTCGACCGGGTGATCAGCATCTGCCGGGTCGGCAACGAGGCATCGGAGAACGTGATCCGCAAGCTGGGCATGACCCTGGAGCGCGAGACGGCCCACCCGGAGTACGGCTTCCCGCTGCGGGTCTACGAGATCGACCTCACCGAGTACGAGAGGTGAGCCGGCCCGCTCGCCGCTCCCGAGGCGCAGCCGCAGGTCCACGAGGGTGAACACGCCGTCCCCGGCGGGTCCTTCGACGCGCACACGACGACCGCCCACGACGACCGCACACGACGTCGCGTACGTCTTGAGCCGCCCGTCGAGCCGCCCGGCGACCTCGGCGCACCGCCGCCGCCGCGCGAGCGAGCCGGCCCGCCTCCCCGCCGGCGAGCGAGTCCTGGGGGTCCGCCGAGGCGGCCCCCCAGGCCACAGCCCGTCTCTCAGCCCCGGTCGAGATACGCCAGCACGGCCAGCACCCTGCGGTTGTCGTCGTCCGACACCGGCAGGTCCAGCTTGGCGAAGATGTTCGAGGTGTGCTTGGCCACCGCCCGCTCCGTGACCACCAGTTGCGAGGCGATCGCCGCGTTGGAGCGGCCCTCCGCCATCAGCTCCATGACCTCCAGCTCACGCGGGGTCAGTCCGCCCATCGGCTTGTCCTGGGCGCGGCGCGAGAGCAGCTGCGAGATCACCTGCGGATCCATCGCCGTGCCGCCGGCCGCCACCCGGCGCACCGCGTCCACGAACTGCTCCGCGTCGAAGACCCGGTCCTTGAGCAGATAGCCGACCCCGCCGTTTCCGTCGGCCAGCAGCTCGCGCGCGTACAGCTGCTCCACATGCTGCGAGAGCACCAGCACCGGCAGCCCCGGTCTGGCCCGCCGCGCCGCCAGCGCGCACTGCAGGCCCTCGTCCGTGTGGGACGGCGGAAGCCGGACGTCGACGACGGCGACGTCCGGCTCCAGCTCCGCGAGCGCTCTGGTCAGTTCGGGCCCGGTCTCCACGGCCGCCAGGATCTCGAAGCCGAACGCCTCGAGCATGCGGACCAGGCCGTCCCGCAGCAGGAACAGGTCTTCGGCTAGGACAACTCGCAAGGGATCTCCATGGTCACCATGGTGGGACCGCCCGCGGGACTGCTGACGGCCAGGACGCCGTCGAATGTACCCAGTCGGCGTTCGATTCCGCTCAGACCGGACCCGGCGCCGATCGCGGCGCCGCCCTTGCCGTTGTCGGTGACCGAGACGCGGATCGAGCCGTCCGAGTACGACATGTCGACCCAGAGCCGGTCCGCGCCCGAGTGCTTCACCGCGTTCGTCAGCGACTCGCTGACCGCGAAGTACACCGCGGACTCCACCGGCGCGTCCGGGCGGCCCGACAGCTCCACGTCGACCTCGGTCTTCACCGGCAGCCGCAGCGCCAGCGCCTTCACCGCGTCGCCCAGGCCGCGTTCGGCCAGCACCGGCGGGTGGATGCCGCGGACCAGGTCGCGCAGCTCGGTCAGCGCCTCGGCCGAGGACTCGCGGGCCTTGGAGATCAGCGCCTTGGCCTGGGCCGGGTCCTTCTCGATGAGCGCCTCGATCGTGCTCAGGTTCATCCCCATGGCCACCAGCCGGGCCTGCGCGCCGTCGTGCAGATCGCGCTCGATGCGGCGCAGCTCGGCGGCGGAGGTGTCCAGCGCGTCGTGCCGGGTCTCGGTGAGGCGGTCGATGCGCTGCTCCAGCTCGACCTCGCGGCTCGCGGCGAGCACGGCGCGGGAGAGCTTGAAGTGGGTGCGGATCAGCAGCGGGTTGGCCGCCAGGGCCACGGTCAGCCACACCAGGCCCAGAGCCGCGGCGAAGGCCGCCGTCGTCCCGCTGTCGACCGGGACGAAGGTGTACCAGTACGTGCCCTGCGCCTCCACGATCGGCTTCCACAGCCCCGCGAGGAGCACCAGGCCGAAGACGCCCTCGAGGATCAGCGCCGGCGCGAGCAGCGCGGTGACCGCGCCGGCCGTCATGTCCGCGAGCAGCCACTGCATGTCCCGCCAGGTCGCCGGGTCCTTCAGCAGGAAGGTGCAGCGCTCCACCTGGCCGATGACGCCGCCGCGCACCGAGCGGGGCAGCCGGCGGTACTGCAACGGGATCCGCACCGAGGACCACTGGGCCGCCAGCAGCCGCCGCTGGTTGGCGTGGGCCCGCAGCACGCTCACCATCAGCGGCGTGGTGAACACGCCTATCCCGATGGGGATCAGGGCGATGGAGACCAGGGTCACGGTGAAGACCGTGACCGAGCCGATCAGCGCCATCAGCGTCAGCGCGAATCCCCGTACGCCCGCTGTCACCGCTTCGCGTGCCTTCGTCGCCATCATGGTGGGTTCCCCTCGTTGTCGCGGTCTCAGGCATAAGTGTGGCCGGAGCGGGGGGCGGCTGGCACGGGGCCCCGACACCGAGTGGGGGTGTACCTAGCAACACCCCGGTGAAGTGGCCTTATGCCTCCCGGGAAGGGGGCCTTGACGGCTGGGGCGGACGCCCGCGGGTTTCTAGCGTCGTACTCGACTTATTCGGCGCGTTACTCGACGGACTCTGGGGGCGAACCGCCATGAGGCGAAACCTCGCGGCACGTATCGGTGTGTGGAGCGCACACCACCGCAAGACGGCGATCATCGGCTGGCTGCTCTTCGTCGTCCTCGCGACGGCCGTCGGCGGGGCCACGGGCATGGTGGAGATGTCCGAGTCCGAGCAGGGCACGGGCGACTCCGCGCGGGCCGTGCAGATCCTCGACGACGCGGGCCTGGACCAGCCGGCCGGCGAGGTCGTCCTGGTCGGCAGTCAGACGGCGGGCGGCTGGAAGACCGCGGCGCGCGAGCTGACCGTCGCGCTGGAGAAGACCGGCCGGACCCAGCAGATCGCGCCGCCCCTGCCCTCCAAGGACGGCAAGGACGCGCTGATCCGCTTCCAGATCAAGGGCGACTCGAAGACCGCGGCGGACCGGGTGCAGCCCGTGCTGGACGCGGTGAAGGAGACCGGCGAGGCCCAACCGGGCGTCGAGATCCACCAGTTCGGGCAGGCCAGCTCCGAGAAGTGGCTCGGCGACCTGCTGTCGAAGGACTTCAAGAAGGCCGAGTTCACCGCGGTGCCCCTGGCGCTGGGCATCCTGCTGGTCGCCTTCGGCGCGATCGTCGCGGCGCTCCTGCCGGTAGGTCTCGCGCTGACCGCGTGCATGGCCGCCTTCGGTCTGCTCTCGCTCGCCAGCCACCAGCTGCACCTCTTCCAGACCACCTACTCGGTGATGTTCCTGATGGGGCTCGCCGTCGGCGTCGACTACTGCCTGTTCTACCTGCGGCGCGAGCGCGACGAGCGGGCCGCCGGGCGCGACGCCGAGACCGCGCTGCGGATCGCGGCGGCGACGAGCGGCCGGGCCGTCCTGGTCTCCGGCGTGACGGTGATGCTCGCGATGGCCGGGATGTTCCTGTCCGGGCTGATGCTCTTCGAGGGCTTCGCGCTCGCCACGATCCTGGTCGTCTTCATCGCGATGCTCGGCTCGGTGACGGTGCTGCCCGCGCTGCTGGCGTGGCTGGGGGACCGGATCGACGCGGGCCGGATCCCGTTCCTGAACCGGCGCGGCAAGAAGGGCGCCCACGAGAGCGGCAAGGTGGCGGGCGCGGTGCTCAGGCCCGTGCTGGCGGCGCCGAAGCTGTTCGCGGTCGGCGCGGTCGCGGTGCTGCTGGCGCTCGCCGCCCCCGCCGTCGGGATGAAGACCGAACAGCTGGGGATGGAGAAGCAGTTCGGCGCCGACGCCTCGCTGACGGTCGCCTTCAAGAGGATCACGGAGGCGTTCCCGGGCGGTCCCGAGCCGGCGCGGGTCGTCGTCAAGGCCGACGACATCGCCGCGCAGCCGGTACGGGACGCGCTGGCGACGTTCGGCGAGCCGGCGAAGGTCACCGTCCACAAGGCGCGGAACGTCGCCGAGATCGAGGTCCCGCTGGCCGGCAACGGCAGCGACGACCGCTCCAAGGACGCGCTGGCGGACCTGCGCGACAAGCGGCTGCCCGCGGCCTTCGACGGCACCGGCGCCACGGTCTACGTCGGCGGCGAGCTGGCCGAGTCGGTCGACTTCAACGACCAGCTCAAGCGCGGGATCGTGCCGGTCTTCGCGTTCATCACGGCGGTGACCTTCCTGCTGATGCTGGTCTGCTTCCGCAGCTACGTCATCGCGATCACCTCGATCCTGCTCAACCTGCTCTCGGTGGCGGCCGCGTACGGCGTGATGGTCGCGGTCTTCCAGCACGGCTGGGGCGCGTCCGCGCTGGGCACGGAGGCGGTCGGCGCGATCGAGGGCTGGATGCCGCTGTTCGTCCTGGTGGTGCTCTTCGGCCTGTCGATGGACTACCACGTGTTCGTGGTCTCCCGGATCCGCGAGGCGCGCGACCGGGGCCTTGCGACACGGGACGCGATCCGCGAGGGCATCCGCCGCACGGCCGGCGCGGTGACGGGCGCGGCGGCGATCATGGTCGCGGTCTTCGCGGTCTTCGGGACGCTGTCCATGCAGGACATGAAGCAGATGGGCGTGGGCCTGGCGGTGGCGGTGCTGCTGGACGCGACGATCGTGCGGATGGTGCTGCTGCCGTCGGTGATGGCGCTGCTGGGCGAGCGCAACTGGCGTACGCCGAGGGGCCTGCGGTGGCTGCCGGTGCTGGAGCACGGCGACGAGGAGGAGCCCGCGGCCCACGCGGCGCCGCGACCGGTGGCGGCGCGCGGCTGAGGGTGCGGCCGGCTGAGGGCGCTGCCCCGGACCTCGGTCCGGGGCAGCGCCCCGCGTTCAGGAGAGGACCTTGCGTTCCAGGTCCGGATCCAGCCCCGCCGTCCCCCGGTCCTCCCGCACCGGCGCCGCCCCCGCCTCCCGCAGCCACGCCCAGGTGTCGGCGACCGTCTCGCCCACCGGCCGGCAGCGCAGCCCCGCCGCCACCGCCTTCGAGACGTCCGCCGTGTGCATCGCGTCGTACATCTCGCCCGGCGGGACCCAGATCGGCAGGTCCGACCAGGGCTCGATGCCCGCGTCGACGATGGACTGCGCGGGGGTCCAGCGCAGTTCGGCGTCCGTGCCCGCGGTCTGGAGGCAGGCGGTGAGCAGCTCCGCCGTCGTCGTGTGGCCGGGCGGGCTGACCAGGTTGTACGGCCCCGAGAGCCCCGCCTCGGCGGCGTCCAGGGTCCATTCGGCGAGGTCGCGCGCGTCGATGTACTGGAGCGGCAGCTCGCGCGGCTCCGGGGCGAGGACGGGGCCGCCGCGGGCCATGCGGTTCAGCCACCAGGGCAGCCGGCCGATGTTCTCCCACGGCCCGATGATCAGGCCCGCGCGCACCAGCAGCGTCTGCTCCTCGCCGAACGCCCTGATCGCGGCCAGCTCCCCGCCCCGCTTGTCCCGCGGGTAGTCCGGGCCGCCCGAGCCGTCCGCGTCCGGCGACGCGCCCTCGACCAGCGGGCCGTCCTCGGCCTGTCCGGCCGCCGGGGGCCAGGCGTACACAGAGCGGCTGGAGACGTAGACATAGCGGCCCACACGGCCGGCGAGCAGCTCGGCCGCGTCCCGTACCGCCGACGGCGCCGCCGACCAGGTGTCGACCACGACGTCCCACTCGCCTTCGGCGAGCGCCGCCAGCCCGTCCGGCTCCGTGCGGTCGCCGAGCAGCTCGGCGACGCCGGCCGGCGCCGGGTGCCGTCCGCGGTGGAAGACCGTGACCGGCCAGTCTCGTTCGAGCGCCGCCGCCGCCAGAGCGCGGCCCACGAACTCCGTGCCGCCCAGAATCAGGATTCTCATGCGTCCCGACTCTGCCTGCCGAACCGATCGCGGGGACAGTTTTTCTGCTCTCAGGAGAGCGATGACAGCATGTGCGCCCCGAAGGACTGGCTCTGGCTAACGACGAAGGAGCCCTGCCCGCCCTGTCTGCCGTCGACAGGTCGGGCAGGGCTCCTGTGCGTACAGCCGCAGGGCGCGGTCACGGCGTGTACTTGTAGCCGACCCGCCGCACGGTCTGGATCGTGTGGCGGTGCTCGGCGCCCAGCTTGCGGCGCAGCCGGGCCACATGGACGTCGACCGTCCGGCCGTCGCCGACGTGCCCGTAGCCCCACACGGTGGTCACCAGCTGGTCGCGGGTGTGCACCCGGTTCGGATGCGCCACCAGATGCGCCAGCAGCTCGAACTCGAGGTAGGTGAGGTCCAGCACCTGCCCGTCGACCTCGGCGGTGCGCTGGGCCCCGTCGATGGCCACCGGCCCCAGGCGCTCGGCCGCGTCCGCCGCGTCGTCGGCGCCGACGCCGCCGGCATCGACGGTCTGCGCGGTCTGTGCGGTCTGCGGTGCCTGCGCGGCCTGTGGCACGAACGCGACGGGCGGCTGCTGGTCGGCCGGTACGAGCACCAGGTAGCCGATCATCGGCGGCTGGCCCGGCAGGGTGGGCAGGGTGTGCTGCGGCGCGGGCAGCCAGGTCGCGCCCGGCGGCAGGAAGTCCGCTACGTGGACGACCTCGTCCCGGTCGACGGCACGGAGTCGGTGACGGCCCGAGGGGGCCTGAACGGAAGCGGTCGCAGCGGAGACGGCGGAGAAGGTACGGGTGTTCGCCATGAGAGGTCAGCTCTTTCGCGCGGAGGAAGTCGTCGTGTCGGTAGGACGGACGTACGTCGTGCGCGCTGGCCGAAGACCGGGGTGAGCGGCTTTAGAGGGCCGGCGCGTTCATCGCGCGGCAACACACCCGGTCGAAGTCGTGGTGCTGTCGGGACGGCCAGAACGGCTCGAGGTCGCTGCGACCTGTCGCGAGGTGCTGGAGGCTGGCCATGTCCCTATTGAAGCAGATGTCATGCTGCGGCAGCAGTGGGCTTCCGCCCGTTGATACGGACCTGACGGCCGATTGGCGAGATCGGCGCGTTCGGCGCGCGAGCATGCTCCCTGCGGCGCAGCGCGCGAGGACGTCCGCCGGTCTGACCGGCGGACGTCCTCGCAAAGGCGTGCCCATGGGCGGCGGATCAGACCTGGCCGGCCTTCTCCAGAGCGGCGCAGCAGGTGTCGACGATGAGGCGGGTCACGACGTACGGGTCGACGTTGGCGTTGGGACGGCGGTCCTCGATGTAGCCCTTGCCGTCCTGCTCGACCTGCCACGGGATGCGGACGGACGCGCCGCGGTCGGAGACGCCGTAGCTGTACTCGTTCCACGGGGCGGTCTCGTGCAGGCCGGTGAGGCGGTCGTCGATGCCCGCGCCGTAGTTCTTGACGTGGTCGAGCGGCTTGGAGCCCTCGCCGAGCGACTCGCAGGCGGTGATGATGGCGTCGTAGCGCTCGCGCATGGCCTTGGTCGAGAAGTTGGTGTGCGCGCCGGCGCCGTTCCAGTCGCCCTTGACCGGCTTGGGGTCCAGGGTCGCGGAGACCTCGAAGTCCTCGGCCGTGCGGTAGAGCAGCCAGCGGGCGATCCACAGCTGGTCGGCGACCTCCAGCGGGGCCAGCGGGCCGACCTGGAACTCCCACTGGCCCGGCATGACCTCGGCGTTGATGCCGGAGATGCCCAGGCCTGCGGCGAGGCAGTTCTCCAGGTGCGCCTCGACGACGTCGCGGCCGAAGATCTCGTCCGAGCCGACGCCGCAGTAGTAGCCGCCCTGCGCGGCCGGGAAGCCGCCCTCGGGGAAGCCCAGCGGACGGGCGCCCTTGAAGAACGTGTACTCCTGCTCGATGCCGAAGATCGGCTCCTGCGAGCCGAACGTCTCGACGACCTCGGCCAGCGCGGCGCGCGTGTTGGACGAGTGCGGCGTCATGTCCGTGTTGAGGACCTCGCACAGCACCAGCACGTCGTCGCCGCCGCGGATCGGGTCCGGGCAGGCGAAGACCGGCTTGAGGACGCGGTCGGATGCGTGGCCCTTCGCCTGGTTGGTGCTGGACCCGTCGAAGCCCCAGATGGGCAGCTCAGCGACGCCGGCGGCGGAGCCCGTCAGTATCTTCGTCTTCGAGCGTAGCTTGGCGGTCGGCTCGGTGCCGTCGATCCAGATGTACTCAGCCTTGAAGGTCACGGGGCCTCATCCTTTGCGGGTGCAGCGGTATGCCGCGCAGCTTGTCAAGGCGCGATTTCCCGGCGGTTGCCCGATTGTGAACCCCGTGTTACCTAAGGTTCCCGCAGAGCGGCCGCGCGGCGTGCGACGACGTGCGCGTTCAGCAGGGACTCGAATCCGGCGGCCTCGATACGCCGCACCAGCTCGCGGTAGCCGGTGCCCATCGCTTTTGCTGTGCGCTCCAGATGCCAGTCGCAGTCCGCGAGCCGGCGCAGCAGATGACCGCGCCGGATCTGGTTCTCGGAGAGCCGGAACGTCTTGAGATAGGCCGCCCGCCCCTTGTGGTCCGTGATCAGCTCGCCGATGTGCTGCTCCCGCCCGCCGCGCTGGAACGGCGGAAGGAAGCGGTACAGCGCGAAGGAGTCCATGCGGTACACCCGCTCGAAGGCGTACGGAGTCTCCAGCAGGTCCCGCGCCATCAGCGAGCCGTGCGACGCGGCCCAGGCGGTCTCCTGAGCCCGCGCCGCCGCCCGCAGATCCGCCAGCGAGTCCACGTACGCGTCCCGCACGCGCGCGCCGAACTCGGGGACCGGCGCCCCGAACCAGCCGTACTGGTGGACCAGCTCCCCGTACAGATCCTGGACGAGCGACGGATGCAGCGCGCGGTAGTCGTCGGGGTGCGGGACGACGAAGGCCGCGGCCAGCGCGTCGGAGGCGTACACCATCACCCCGCACTGGCCCGGATGGATCTCGAAGGCCCGCAGCGCCTCCGCCAGCCCCCGCACCTCCCACCCCGCGTACGCGTCCTCGGCGCGCGGCGAGAGCCCCTCGCGCAGCGCCTGCTGGGACCACTCCTCCCAGACCATGGACGGGCCGCCGAAGTGCAGCGCCAGATACCCCTCCAGCGCGAGGTGCAGCGGCAGGAACCGGAGCCGGTTCTCGGCGTGCCGGCGCTTGGCCATCCGGTGGTGGCGGCGGACCGGCATGCAGCACGCGGCGCCCCCGCCGAGCTGCGTGCCGTACGTCGCGCTCTGCCCGCCGTCGCCCGACCAGTCCGCGACGAAGCCGTGCGGCACGTAGGACGTGTAGCGGGTCCCGTCGCCGACGTCCACCGAGCCGTACTCGGCGCCGTAGACCTCGTGGCGCAGCCGCAGCCCCTCGACCGGCCGCTCGCGCACCAGCGGAACGAGCCGGATGCCGCCCCACACCTGGGCGGGACGGGTCTCGAGCCCCGTCAGATCGATGCGGGTCATGCCGGAACCTCCCTCACGTACGACGCGACGCGACGGTCCAGATACGCCTGGAGCTCCACGAGCCCCGTGCGCCCCTCCGCGAACTGCGCGATCTCCACCAGCGCCGCCAGGTCCTCCGCGTCGCGGATCCCGGCGGTCGGCACGCTCGGCGCGAGGCGGCGCACGTCGAAGCCGTCCGCGTCGTATACGGGGTTCACATGGACGACACTCGTGCTCCGGCCCGGGTCGAGCCGGGTGCGCCAGACCCGCAGCACCTCGCCGGCCAGCCCCGGAGGAGCGTTGTCCCAGCCGTCCGAGACGATCACCAGCCGGTCGGGGGCGCCCTCCAGAGCGTCCAGGATCCGGCCGCCCAGCGGCGTCGCACCCCACGGGCGCACCAGCAGCGGGTCGCCCGCCCCCGAGGTCCAGTGCGCACGGTACGAGCCGGCCAGCGCCTCCAGCAGGAAGTGGCAGCCGAGGGCGACCGCGAGCGGACGGCGGCGCTTGACCCCCGAGCCGTACGACGAGTAGCTGTCGTCCAGCACCGCCGCGACCCGCCCCCACGCCCCGGCATAGGGCCCCGCCGCCCGCAGCGCCGCCGCGCGCAGCGCGCCGGTCAGCTCGGCGCGCCGCCGCACCCGCTCCTCGAAGCCGAGCGACAGGACGTACAGCGCGAGCCGGGTGAGCGGCATGGAGCCCAGCTCGGCCGCCGTCCCGGCGCGCTGGGTGCGCAGCCGCTCCAGCCGGGTCATGCGCGGCGCGATCCGCTCCAGGAACACCTCGCGCGCGATGCCGTGCCGGGCCGCGAAGCCCTCGGCGACGGTGAACGGCAGCTCGTAGACCGCGCCCTGCTCGTAGTGGGCGCGGCGGTGCGCGTCGAGGAAGCCGTGCTCGTAGCGGACGCGCCGGCCCGGCGCGAAGAGGAAGTCGCCCGTCTCGCCCCCGGGGAGCACGAGATGGGCGTGCCGGGCCGCCGTCTTGAGCCCGCCGCGGTACTTCACCGCGTCCAGGGCGAGATCGGGCCTGGACGCCAGCCAGTCGCGCACGATCGCGCGGGTGCGGCGGTTGTTGACCTTGGCGGCGCGCAGGGCGCGGAACAGCCGGTACACGCGCTGCGGCGGCAGCGCGGCCAGCCGGGCCGCGATCAGCCGGCCCTCGACGCGCTTCTGCTCGGCGCTCGCCTCGTCCGCGGTGCGCAGCAGCTGCTCGACGATCAGGGCCGCGTTGTGGTCGTTGACGTCGAGGGCGAGCGCGGACGCGTACACCGAGCGGTAGTTGACGCATACGTACTCGTGGAGGAAGGACAGCGAGAGCCGCTGCTCGTCCGCCTGCGAGTGGAACTCGCGCTGCCCGGTCGCCGTCACGGCGGCGTTCACGAACAGCAGCACGTCCTCGGACGCGATCAGGTCGGCGTAGGACTCCGTACGCGCACCAGGCTCCGTCATCGTCTCCCCCGTGAGAACGCTGGAGCCGGCCGGGGAATGAGGGCGCGATCAGCGAAATCACTGCTGTACAGGCAAGTCCCGGAAGTCGCGCCGGAGTCCCGCGACCGGCCCTGAGAACGTAGCACCGCATCCCTTCGCGCCTCTCCTGGATTTTCCGGCGGCGGGCACACTGGGCGGCATGACTGAGACCGCGAAGCAGCCGCGCATCGGACTCCTCGGCGCGGGCCCCTGGGCGCAGCGCACCCAGGCCCCCGCGCTCGCCGCGCACCCCGGCGTCCAGTTCGCCGGGGTGTGGGCCAGACGGCCCGAGGCGTCCGCCGCCCTCGCCGAGGCGCACGGCGTGCGGGCGTACTCCGGCGACGACGGCGTCGACGCGCTCCTCGCCTCCTGCGACGCGGTCGCCTTCGCCCTGCCGCCGGACGTGCAGGCGCCGCTCGTCGTCAGGGCCGCCGCGGCCGGCTGCCATGTGCTGCTGGACAAGCCGGTGGCCACGACGGCGGCCGCCGCCGAGGAGGCGGCGGACGCGGTGCGGCGCGCGGGCGTCGCCTCGGTGGTCTTCTGCACGCTGCGCTTCGCCGCGGGCACCGCGCCCTGGATCGCGGAGCAGACGGCGGCGGGCGGCTGGTACACCGCCCACGCGCGGTGGCTCGGCTCGCTCTACGCGCCCGGCCAGGACAGCCCGTACGCGCGGTCGCCGTGGCGGCGCGAGAAGGGCGGGCTGTGGGACGTGGGCCCGCACGTGCTGTCCGTGCTGCTCCCGGTCCTCGGCGACGCGACGGAGGCGACCGCCGCCCGCGGCCCGTCCGACACCGTGCACCTGGTGCTGCGGCACGCGTCGGGGGCCTCCAGCACGGCGACGCTCAGCCTGAGCGCGCCGGTCGAGGCGGCTGGCGTGAGCGTCGAGTTCAGCGGGGAGAGCGGGACGGCGGCGCTGCCGTCGTGGGGCGAACCGGTCCGCTCGTTCGAGGCGGCGGTCGACGCGCTGCTGGAGGCGGCGCGCACCGGGCGGGCGCACGACTGCGACATACGGTTCGGGCTGCGGCTCACCGAGATCCTCGCGGAGGCCGAGCGCGGCCTCGGGCTCCCAGGGGTGTAGCCAGCGCCTCGTCGTGCGGGCGGGGCCGGCCGGGGAGCCCAAGGCCAGGACGGCGCCGTGCTCGCCGCCGGACATCCGGCTCGGCTCCGCAGGAGGGAGGATTCCCTGCGGCCGAACGGTCCGGTGCGGGCGGGACGGCGCCGTCCCGAGTCCGTTCGGGGTCAGCCGATCTTCTCGATCCGGGCCTTGCGGATCAGGAACTTGCCGGGCTCGCGGACCTGCTCGAAGGCGGCGTTGTTGAGCAGGGCGCAGCTTCCGGACGTGGAGGCGACCTTGACGGTGGTGGACTTGTTGTTGTCGAGGTTGGTCACCTTGAGGGTGGTGCCGATGGGGAACTCGCCGCTGGACGCTGCGGGGGCACCGCCTTCGCCGGACAGGGTCACGGTCGAGCCGGCGCAGACGACCTCGCCGGCCGCCTGGCCGCCGCCGTTCTGGTTCCCGGCCTGGTCGGCGCCCTGATCTGCGCCCTGGTTCTGGTCGCCGGTCGCGTCGCCGCCCGCCTGGTCGCCCGCCTCGTTCCCGCCCTGGGCCGCGCCGCCGAGCTTCTCGATCTTGGCCTTGCGGATGAGGTTCTTGCCGGGCTCGCGGACCTGCTCGAAGGCCGCGTTGTTGAGCAGGGCGCAGCTTCCGGACGTCGAGGTGACCTTGACGGTGGTGGACTTGTTGTTGTCGAGGTTGGTCACCTTGAGGGTGGTGCCGATGGGGAACTCGCCGCTGGAGGCCGCGGGGGCGCCGCCCTCGCCGGACAGCGTCACGGTCGAGCCGGCGCAGACGACCTCGCCGGCGCCGCCGGCCTCGCCGCCCGCGGGAGGCTGCTCCGCGGCGGGCGGCTGCTCGGCCGGGGGCTGCTCGGCCGGCGGGGCTGCCTGGTCGCCGCCCGCGCCGCCCTCACACCCGGCGGCCTTCTGCTGGACTTTGATCTGCGCGATGACCGCCTCGCGGTTGGCGATCCGCGCCTCCGACTGGGCGTCAGGATTGGCCCGCTGCCCTGCGATGAAGTTCTCGTTGTTCTTGATCGCCTGCGTCAGGCCGTCGCAGGCGCTGGACGCCTTGGACGCGTTGCTGGTGCCGGTCATGGCGAAGGCGCCGCCGCCGACGAGCGCCGCGGCGCCGACCATGAGGACGATCTTCTTCTTGCCGCTGAGGGTCTTCTTGCGTGACACGTGGGGGCTCCTGTCCCCGGCCGTGAACGGCGGCCGGATGGGTTCTCCTGTGTCCCTACGTACGAGTAGCCGCACAGAGGTGCTCACCCGTTTCACCCGCCTCTTCCTTAACTTTCCTTAAGGTGGCGGCTGTTGGGCGGGCCCTCTCGTCCGTCCCGTCGCCGACTCCCGCGCGGGCGCCGGCGAGCTCTCTCGCAGGCTGTCTCAGTCCAGCGGCAGGGCGCGGCACAGCGTGTCCAGCGCCGCCGCGTACGCGTGCTCGGGCGGGGTCGCGTAGCCGACGACGAGGCCGTCCCGCGCGTGGGCGGCGAGGCTGTCCCGTCCGTTCGCGACGAGGCCGTCCCGTCCGTTCGCGACGAGGCCGTCCCGCTCGTTCGCCGGGAGGCCGGGGTGGCGGTAGTCGGCGAGCCCCTCCACCGCGAGCCCCTGCCACGCCGCCGCCTTCACCACGGCCCGCTCGGTCCCCGGCGGCAGTTCGAGCACGGCGTGCAGCCCCGCCGCGATCCCGGTGACCCGCACCTGCGGCGCGCGCTCCGCCAGGACCGACACCAACTGGTCGCGCCGGCGCCGGTAGCGCTGCCGCATCTTGCGCACATGACGGTCGTACGCCCCCGAGACGATGAAGTCCGCGAGCGTCAGCTGCTCCGTCGCGCTCGACCACTGCTCGCGCTCGCCCTTCGCCTCCACCACGTCGTCGGCCAGCCGCTCGGGCAGCACCATCCAGCCGATCCGCAGCGTGGGGGAGAGGCTCTTGCTCACCGACCCCATCAGTACGACCCGGTCGGGGTCCAGGCTCTGCACCGCGCCGACCGGCTGGCGGTCGTAGCGGAACTCGCCGTCGTAGTCGTCCTCCAGCACCAGAGCGCCCGACGACCGCGCCCAGTCCACGACGGCCGCGCGCCGCTCCGGACGCAGCGGCCCGCCGGTCGGGAACTGGTGCGCCGGAGTGAGCAGTACGACGTCCTCGCCCGCCAACTCCTCGACCAGGGCCCCGTGCTCGTCGACGCCGATCGGTCGGGTGGCCACTCCCTCCCCGGCGAGCAGCCCGCGGTGGAAGGGCAGTCCGTACGACTCCACCGCCCACCGCCCGCCCGCCACGGCCGCCATCAGTCTGAGCGCGTGCGCGGCGCCCGAGCACAGCACGATCCGCTCCGGAGTCGTCCGCACGCCCCGCACCCGCGCCAGATACCCGGCCAGCGCCTCCCGCAGCTCCACGCGCCCCCGCGGATCGCCGGGACCGAACGCCTCGTGCGGCGCGGCGGACAGCGCCCGGCGGGCCGAGGCCAGCCACGCGGCACGCGGGAACACCGAGGGGTCCGGCTTCCCCTGCACCAGGTCGTAGACGGGCCGGTGCGCACGGGCGGGGGTGCGCCGTCGGGGCGCGGGGGCGATGGGGGCGACCTGCTGGGCGACCCGGGTCCCCGAGCCCTGGCGTGCGGTGAGCCAGCCCTCGGCGACCAGCTCGGCGTACGCGTCGGCCACCGTGTTGCGGGCGATCCCGAGGTCGGCGGCGAGGGAGCGGTAGGGCGGCAGCCTGGTGCCGGGGGCGAGCCGTCCGCTGCGCACGGCGTCGCGCAGCGCCCGCATCAGAACGGCACGCCGACTGCCCGGACCCGTCAGCTCCAGATGCAGGTCGGCGCCGAGGCTCTCCGCCGAATTGACCCATGAATCCGCCATGGAAATGCCCCCCGTACCCGGTCGTTCGTGCACCTAGATTCGTACACATGACGACGGCAGAGATCAAGACGGCAGAGATCAAGACGGCAGAGATCAAGACGGCAGAGATCAAGACGACGGCGACAGAGACAGCCCCGGCCCGTATCGACTTCGCCAAGGCCGCTCCTAAGGCGTTCCGGGCCGTGATCGGCCTGGACGCGGCGGCCCGCGAGGGACTCGACCCGGTGCTGGTGGAGCTGGTGCAGATCCGTTCCTCGCAGCTCAACCACTGCGCGTACTGCCTCCATATGCACACCGGCGACGCCCGCAAGGCGGGCGAGAGCGAGGAGCGGCTGCACATGACGGCCGTGTGGCGGGAGGCGAAGCACTTCTTCACGGAGAAGGAGCAGGCGGCGCTCGCCCTCACCGAGGCGGTGACGCTGATCGCGGACGGGGGAGTGCCGCACGAGGTGTACGCGGGGGCGGCGGAGCACTTCGAGGACGGGGAGCTGGCTCAACTGCTCGCCCTGATCTTCACGATCAACACCTGGAACCGCATCGCGCTGGCGACGGGGAAGGTCGCGGGCACGGACGAGCGCTGACGGGGGGCGGGGGCGCGGGGCGCGCGAGGCCCGACCGGGGGCACCGGGTGGAGGCGCGCCGGTCGAGGTTCCCCGGGCGGAGGAGCGCTAGGCGGACGCACCCCGGGTCGGAGGCGCGCCGGGCGGAGAGGCGCGGGTCCCGATCGGGCCCCGCGCGGCGCCTCAGCTCTCGACGTAGCCGACGGGAGACTCCAGGAGGGTCAAGAGCGCCCCAGGGCGTCCCGTACAGCCTCCTCCGTACGCCCCACGACCGCCGTCCCGTCCTCGGCGGTGATGATCGGCCGCTGGATCAGCTTCGGGTGCTGGGCGAGCGCGGTGATCCAGCGCTCCCTCGAAGCGTCGTCCCGCGCCCAGTCCTTGAGCCCCAGCTCCTTCGCCGCGGCCTCCTGGGTGCGTGTGATGTCCCACGGCTCCAGCCCGAGCCGTTCGAGCACGGCCCGGATCTCCTCCTCGCTCGGCACGTCCTCCAGATAGCGCCGGACGGTGTACGAGGCGCCCTCGGCGTCGAGCAGGTCGATGGCGCTGCGGCACTTGGAACAGGCGGGGTTGATCCAGATCTCCATGACGGCAACCGTACCTCTCCGAGCCCCCTCAAACACCGTCTGGCCAGCGACGATTGTCAGTGCCCGGAAGTAGAATGGGGAGTAGTTCGGGATGGTCCCGCCACCGCGCCTGGAGGTTGCCGATGGCCGTTGCCACACTCATGACGAAGCCCGTTTGCCAGCCGCTGAAGAAGAAGCCGCTCCCGGCCGGACAGCCGCGCGAGTGGTACGTCTCGCACAACCGCCGTCTGAAGGCCATGCGCCTGGCCATCGCCCTGCTCGACTCGGGGGTCTACCACCCGGCGACGGCCGACAACAGCAAGATACGGGCGACCGCGGAGCTGATCGGAGTCCACGCGCCGTCCGACACGACGTGCCGGATGGTGCGTGCGCTGATCCGCTACGGCCGCTGAGAGGCAAGGGTCGTTCGGGCGGGGGCGGGACTTCACGGAGTCCCGCGCCCGTCCCCCTTGATGGCCGCAGCGGAGCTGAATCCTTTTCTCCCTCCGCCGCCTCTTATGTGCGAACCGGCCGCGAGGGCGCCGGTCGGATACATGGAGGAACGAAGCATGATGATCGCGACCATCGCCGTCGTCGGCGTACTGCTGGTCTGCGTCTGCGCCGTGACGCTGCTCAAGCGGAGGAGCCGGAGCCGTGGTTGATCCGCACCGGTCGCTGCCGCAGATCGCCGGACACGGGCAGGGCGCATGAGCCGAACCCGCACGTGGCCCGACGAGCGGCTGATCAAAGCCGCTCAGGACGGCGACATCACCTCGCTGACCACCGTGATCATGGAGTCGCAGCCCCATGTGCGCAGGTTCGCCCTGTCCCTGTGCGCGACACCGCAGGACGCCGAGGACGCGGCTCAGGAAGCACTGATCATCCTCTACCGGAAGATCGGCACGCTCCGTGCGTCCGGCGCCCTGGCCTCCTGGATGTTCCGCATCGTGCGCAACGAATGCCTGCGGCACCTACGACTGCTCACCACCACCACCGCCACCGCTTCCGTTGCCGAAGAGGCCGGCAGCGAGACGGCGCCCTCCGCGGAGCACGCGGTCCTGCGGCGACTGGATGCCGAGCGGGTCGCCGTCGCGGTCAGCGGTCTTCCCCGCGACCAGCGGCAGGTGCTGATCATGAGGGACGTCCAGGGGTATCCGGGCAGCTTCGTCGCCCGGTCGCTCGGCCTGAGCGACGCGGCGATGAAATCGAGGCTCCACCGCGCCCGGGCCGCCCTGCGGCAAGCCCTGGCGCCGATCGACGAAGCAGGCGAAGGAGAGGTACGACCGTGAACAACGTGGAAACCGGCAAGCCCGTCGGCGCGGCAGCGGACTTCGCCAGCGCCTCGGTCCCGCGGCACCTTCTGCGCGGTGCTCTGGGCTTCGGCCTGATCATCGGCACGATCGCCCTGGTGCCCTTCGCCGGCCCCGCCCCCCTGCTGGCCGCACCCCTGAGCCTGCTCGCCTTCCGCGGCTGCCCGACCTGCTGGGTGATCGGCCTGGCCCAGACCATCTCCCGCGGCCGTCTGAAGCGCACCTGCACGGACGGCGTCTGCACCCTGGAGACCCGCGGGCTCTCTGACGGCGCGGCAGCCGAAGACGCGCGGCGGGCACGGTCGTACTCAGTTCACTCGGGTTGAACTGAGTATGTGCGCTCTGCTCGGCCCTGCCGCGAGCGGGAACCCTGGGGGCCATGGGACAACGACCTCTGAAACTCGCCCCCCAGCTGATCGCCACTCTCGTGCTGACGCTGTCAGCACTCGCGGCCTGGGCTGCCTGGCTGGGCTGGGACCAGCAGCGCGATGTGCAACCAGACGGGTCGGAGACCGGCCCTTACCAGGCCTGGCAGGTGATCGGACTCGCGCTGACACTGCTGGCGCCGGTGTGCGGGGCGGCATACCTGCGCTACTTCGCCGGCGCCGTGCTGGGCACCACGTTCGGCCTGACGGCCGCCGCCTTCTACGACTGGTCGGACGACGCCAGCGGGCTCTTCGTCATCGGCGTGGGGATGGTCATGATCGGAAGCCTCTTCACGACGACCGTCGTCTCCGCCGTGATCGGCTCCGTGACCCGACAGGGCCCAGCGGCAGTCGGCCGCTGAGCGGGAGGTGTCGCAGCCGGCGAAGGGTAACGCCGAGGGCCGCCGGCCGCGCCTTCCACCGGGGAAGGCTACGGCCGACGGCCCTCAGACGGGCCGGGCGCGCGGAAACCCTGCTCTGACCTGTGGTGACCTCAGATGTTGATGTAGAGGTGTGGAATCCCTCTGACCTGTATGTATACGGCTGCTGGGGTATGGGCGGTGCACAACCGGTGCTCATAGACGGGGGAGCGGAGGCGACAGCGTCTCATCCCTGTCGGTTCCCGGCGTCGAGCCGACTACCAAACAGCCGGACTCGGTTATTGAACCGCTGGGTCGGCCACGGAACACTCGAGGATCCGCCCATCCACGGTTCCGATCAGAAGCCGCCCTGGCCTGGTGAGCGTGAGCGACAGGGGTACAACGGGTTGGCCGCCGACTTCCAGATGCTGCCGCCATCGCACGGCCCCGTCTGAGGTCTGCAAAGCCACCAGCTCGCCAGAGTTGAAGGCGACGAAAACCGTACTCTCGTCCCCGTCCAGGGCGGTGGCCGGAAAGTCGGCGGCGAACACCCAACGCACGGCTCCGTCTCTGATGCTCCGTCGTACGACGAAGGCGTTGCCGGGCAGCAGGCCAGCACCGTCGTGCACGGCTCCCGCGTGCACCAAGTCGCGGTTCTCCGCATTGCCGATCTCGAGGCCGGGCCCGCCAAAGAGGTGCCTGGCGCCCTTGGCCTCCCAGTCGAGGGGGAATAGCTGTCGCACCGGGGGCTCACCGTCCGGACCAGCTGGATTGACGGCAACCACCCATTTGTCCCGCCATGGCTCGCGCTCCTTGCCCTGGAGGAAGAGCAGTTGCCTGCTGCGGCGGATCGGAAAAGCATGGTTGAAGAGGTCGAATCCCCCAAGCGGCACTCGCACCTCAGGAGCTTCGCCCGTAGGGCGGACCAGCGCGGCCAGCCCCTGGTGGCACCGGTCCAGGTCCGTGGAGCGGAGCGCCAGCCAACCGTCGTCGCGCGTCGCGAATGCGACGGAAGAGTCGAGACGGAGGGAGTCGAGCACCCTCCCGTCATCGAGGGACACCCGGACGACGAGCGGCGGATCGGTCACCCGTTCCCTGCCCACCCAGCGCACTCGTCGCCGCTCCACGTTGACCCAGGCGTCAAGCTGACCGGCCCGGACCGCGAGTTGCCGTCCGCCTTCCTCGTCCGGGACACGCCACTCCAGCTGCCCGTCCGGCAACCACGCCTCGGCCAGTACACCTTCCAAGCAGGCCAGCACTCGTCCGTCCTGCAGCCTCTGAACATCCCACACCTGCCGGCGCGGCTCCCACCACGGTTCACCGGCCAACCTTGCAAGCGACTCGATGCCCCGACTGGCCGCTTCCTTCATTGCGGGTCGCTCGAACTCGACCCACTGCCCGCTCAACTCTTTCTGCTGTACCGAGCCGCGCGCGACATCGCTCCAGTCGAACCGTTCGACGACCACAGCGAACCCATGTGCATGCGCCTTGTCGAAGGCGTGATCGTCGGGCGGAGCCACCACGAGCCCCAAATCCCGCTCGCTCCGCCACTCCACGTGCAACACCTCACGTTCGCCACATATCACCGAGGTCGACCGCCCCGACCTCAGATCGAGGATCAGCAGCTCACCCTCGAAGGCGTAACCCCCGTCATACGCACCGGTCCCGACGGCCACGATCGGCAGCGTCGGATGGAAGGCAAAGGAATGCACGGGCCACCTGGACTCCAGGACCCACCGGCACAGCAGATCTTCCGCGCCATAGATTCCCACCCGGTACGGCCGAAACCGGTCCGTGGCGGTCGCGCACCCGGACCACTGCAGAAACCCCAGGTCGCCGCCTACGGCTACGAGGCCACGCTCCTCGTTGATAGCCACGGTTGAGGGTTTGCCGATCTCGGCGAAGGGGTGGTCCCCGAGTATGCGATGGATGGTCAGCGAACCGGGCATATGGATGAAACCCCCAGGTAGTGGAGGATCATCCTCGCATCAGCCCCACCCTGCGAGCCTGTGAGTTTTCGCAGCGACAACGGTGAACTACGGCAATTCACGTGGATCACGACTACACCCGCCCTGCATGCTCGGTACCGTCTGGAGCGGCGGTTTCGGGCATGGAACGAACGCGACTCAGATCAAAGGGAGTTCAGGTGATGGGCGTGCGGCCCAGCCAGCAGATGCGAGACCTAGGCGTCGTCCAGCACGGCGCCGGCATCCTCGCCGAACCGGCCCGCGCCTTCGACCTGCCCGCCGAACGCGACGAGGCCGAACGCATCACGGACGAGCTGTTCGCCGCCATGGAGCGAATCGGCCAAGTCCACCCCTTCGCCAAGGGCATGGGCATCGCGGCCCCGCAGATCGGCATCGCACGCGCTGCCGCTGTCGTCCAACCGCCTGGCGGCGACGCGCCCGCGATCATCCTCCTCAACCCCCGGATCACCACCGCCTCCGAGGAGATGGACGAGCAGTACGAGGGCTGTCTGAGTTTCTTCGACGTCAGGGGCCTGGTTCCCCGCCCCCTGACGATCACTGTCGAGACCACGGCCCTGACCGGCGAGACCGTGACCACCGTGTACGAACGCGGCCTCGCCCGCCTCGTCCACCACGAGATCGACCACCTCGACGGCCTGCTGTACCTCGCCCGCATGCAGACTGGGGTCCAGCCGATTCCTGTGGAGGAGTACCGCCAGACCGGCCGGGCCTGGGTGTACGGCGGTTCCTGAAACTGCGCGGCCGGGATTGCGAAGGGGCCTCGTGCTGTCGCCTCACGCTGCCTCTAGAGGGCGATGCCGACCTTCTGCGCCAACCTGGAGAGTCGCTCGTTACTCCGCCTGTGCTTGGACACCATCACTCGCGTGAGCTCCAGGCTGGTCGGGTGCACGGCGGCCATCTCCGGTGAGGCAGCCCAAGCCTTTTCAAGGCTTTCAAGTGTGCCGTCCTGGTCGCCTAGCGCTAGCTGAGAGCGTCCAAGATTCATGTAGACCGGAGCGACCCGGTTAGCGGGAAGCGTCATGCCTGCCCGAATCAAGGCGTCCGCAGTCTCCAACGCCTTTCGGTGCTGGTCCATGTCGGACGCAGTAGAGATCACATGTGTCGCCGTCTGCTCGGGCCCGAACTGCATTCCGTGCTTGGCCATTTCTTCCGGGATTTCCTCAGCCATCCGCCAGGCGGCGTCGATGTGCTTTCGGGTTGCCTGCTTGTCTCGCAGTCGTCCGGCCAGAGTCATGCCTCGCAGGTGCAGAACTCCCAGTCCGAACTCCCGGTCACGTCCAACCAGTGAGGACTCTGCCCGGACAATGGCACGGTCAATGATTGCCAAGCCGCCGGAGAAGTCGCCCGAGTTGAGGAATGTGCCCGCGTCATCCCGCGCGGCTACGATAGCCGCAATCGGGTCCGCCCTTTCGGCCGCCATGCGCTGCTTGAGCGTCGCCAATTCCGCCAGATGCATCCATCGATGCCTAGCGGCCAGCCAATAGATGACCCCATATACGTCCGCGACCAGCCCCCATGCCCGCGGGTGCCCTGTCAAGTGGGCATGGTTGGTAACCCTCATGAGTACTCCAGGCAGCCGCTGGAGGACCTTGGACAGCTCCGTATTCCATCGAAGCCGATTCAGTTCGTCCACTTCCGATGGCAACCGCTCAGGGCGCACCGGGGGTTCCCCTGGAATGTCGAACCTGCGGATGGCGTAATTCAGCTCGTTGAGCTTCGCTTCCGGGGCGCTGCCCAATAGCTCGTCAAGGGTCAGATTCATTGCGCGGGCAAGGGCGGCGCCTACGCCCTGGGTGAGTGCCCGGTCCCCGACCTCGATCTTGCTGAGAAGGGACACTGACACCCCCGCCCTACGGGCCAGGGCTACCTGGCTCAGCCCGACTTCCTTTCGGCGCACAGCGACGTTGGCGCCTGGTCCGGGTACCTGCGTAGCGCTCATGCCTTGCGTCTTCCCCGCTCGGTGACGTCCTCACGTCCCATCGTCCCAAAGGAGCGTGCGGCTCGTCCGGCATCTGTGCAAGAGGTGTGCAAGTCGGGCGATCAGATGGGGCGTTGACTCATGACGACAAGGACCCCCGCGATCGCTGCACACGATCCGGGGGCGTGGCCAACGCTGAAGTAGGAGCGTCGACAGTGACCGATCATATGCGTCGCGCACTCGTTTGGGTGACTGCGGTATTACTTGGCCGACGAAAGCCGGGTAGGCACCGCAGGCTGTCTCTCCCGCCCGTCCCGCCCGCATTTCCGCAGGTCGTAAGGCTTATCTCTCCTGAAGTCTGGGGCGCCCGCCTCGTCGTAGCACGCAGGCTCCGCGAGGGGCGCGCGCCATGCGTGCCACTCCTGCCGGAGCCTCGCGCACAGTGGTTCCCGCCTGCGCCATGGGAACGGCCCCTGACCCCGGTCCGGCCGTACTTGCTCGCTTCGCTGGGCGAGGAATGGCGCACGGAGCCAACCGGAAAGGCGGCGTGACCACGTGACCACCATGACGATCGCCGTCTATCGGATCAACGCCGAGACAGGCGCCCGGACGGAGATTCAGGGCAAGACGACGCACCTGTGCCCCATGGGCAATCCGTCGGACAAGGGATTCGGATTCCCGCCCTGCGAATGCCCGCAGTGCACGGCGAAACGGCAGGAGCGGGAGGAATCGTGCCGCGTTCAGTAGTGCGTTTCGTCGAGCACACGATCCGGCACTTGCCGGATGGCGGAGTCACGTTCGAGGCGTTCTGCACTGCGCCCCACTGTGGCGAGGATTCCGGCCCGCAGATGGAACAGGAAGCGGCCCAGGACTGGTGCCTGCGCCATACCGGCCGTACTGGCCATGTCGTGTTCCGTCGCGTCGTGACCGATCATGCACGCGTAACGAGGAACTAGAAGCGCCCAGGTACGGCACGTCAGCAACAACCCGATGGCTGCCATTCCGGGCAAGGGCAGCAACAGGGCGCCCAGCGCCCCGCAGAGCACCCGTGCCGATGTCCCGACCGGTTACGGGTCCGGCGCCCCCAGCCGCTCGCATCCCCCGGCGGCTGGGGGCGCTTCCTTGCGAATAGGTGCCCCCGATCTCGTCCGCCGCGCCCGCGAGGCCCTCGCCTAACATGCCCAACAACCCGCCCGACGAAGGGAACCCCGTGGCTCAGCAGACCGACGACCGCTCCCGAGCTCTCAAGCCGGCGCTCGAATCGATGACCCTGCTGGTCGCGGCCGTCATCGTCCACGACAGGGCCACCAACCGCGTCGTGCTCCTCCAGCGCAGCGAGAACGCCAAGTTCGCCCAAGGCCTGTGGGATATCCCCGTCGGCAAGAGCGAGCCGGGCGAGCCCATCACCGAGACCGCAGTCCGCGAGCTCTACGAGGAGACCGGCCTCACGGTGAAGCCCGAGTCCCTCAAAGTCGCCCACATCATCCACGCCGCCCGGGGTGTCGAAGCCCCCAACGGCTTCCTCACCGTCGTCTTCGCCGCCCACGAATGGACCGGCGAACCCGAGAACCGCGAACCCCGCAAGCACTCCCAGGTTCGCTGGGTCGATACCGATGCCATCCCCGATGCCTTCGTGGACACCACAGCCAGCGCCCTCCGCCAGTACCTGAGCGCCGGGCCCGAGGTGTCCCTGGACGGCTGGCACTGACCAGTACGACCGACCAGGGCATGAACGCGCGGCCGGCGCCACAGCTGAGGGCCGCCACCCTGATAGGTAGCGGCCCTCGCAGCGTTCCGGCATCACGTCAGAGGATCGGCCAGGCGGCGCATGTGACAGCGAGAACTACTGAGCAGAGTTCTCGCAGGTCACAGCCTGTTTCCACGGCTTCCGCCCAGGTCGCCCGACCCCGACTCCTAGATGTCGAAGTACAGCTCGAACTCGTGCGGGTGCGGGCGCAGCTGGATCGGGGCGATCTCGTTTGTCCGCTTGTAGTCGATCCACGTCTCGATCAGGTCCGACGTGAACACGCCGCCCGCCTGCAGGTACTCGTTGTCCGCCTCCAGGGCCTCGAGGACCGCCGGGAGGGAGGTCGGGACCTGGGGGACGCTCGCGTGCTCGTCGGGGGCGAGCTCGTAGAGGTCCTTGTCGATCGGCTCCGCCGGCTCGATCTTGTTCTTGACGCCGTCCAGGCCCGCCAGGAGCAGCGCCGAGAACGCCAGGTACGGGTTCGACGACGGGTCCGGGGCGCGGAACTCCACGCGCTTCGCCTTCGGGTTCGAGCCCGTGATCGGGATACGCATCGCAGCCGAGCGGTTGCGCTGCGAGTAGACCAGGTTGACCGGGGCCTCGAAGCCCGGGACCAGGCGGTGGTACGAGTTCACCGTCGGGTTCGTGAACGCCAGCAGCGACGGCGCGTGCTTCAGGATGCCGCCGATGTAGTAGCGCGCCGTGTCCGACAGGCCCGCGTAGCCCTGCTCGTCGTAGAAGAGCGGGACGCCGCCCTGCCACAGCGACTGGTGCACGTGCATGCCCGAGCCGTTGTCGCCGAAGATCGGCTTCGGCATGAAGGTCGCGGTCTTGCCGTTGCGCCAGGCGACGTTCTTCACGATGTACTTGAAGAGCATCAGGTCGTCCGCCGCGGCCAGCAGCGTGTTGAACTTGTAGTTGATCTCCGCCTGGCCGGCCGTGCCGACCTCGTGGTGCTGGCGCTCGACCTGGAGGCCGTTCTTGTCCAGCTCCAGGGAGATCTCCGCGCGCAGGTCGGCGAAGTGGTCCACCGGCGGGGCCGGGAAGTAGCCGCCCTTGTAGCGGACCTTGTAACCGCGGTTGTTCTCCACCGCACCGGTGTTCCAGGCGCCTGCCTCGGAGTCGATGTGGTAGAAGCTCTCGTTCGCCGAGGTCTGGAAACGGACGTTGTCGAAGACGTAGAACTCGGCCTCGGGGCCGAAGTACGCCGTGTCGGCGATGCCCGTCGAGGCGAGGTACGCCTCCGCCTTCTTGGCGACGTTCCGCGGGTCGCGGCTGTACTGCTCGCCCGTGATCGGGTCGTGGATGAAGAAGTTGACGTTGACCGTCTTGTCCCGGCGGAAGGGGTCGACACGGGCCGTGGACAGGTCGGCACGGAGCGCCATGTCGGACTCGTGGATCGCCTGGAAGCCGCGGATCGACGAGCCGTCGAAGGCGAGCTCCTCCGACGGGTCGAACGCCGCTGCCGGGATCGTGAAGTGCTGCATCACACCGGGCAGGTCGCAGAACCGGACGTCGATGAACTTGACGTCTTCGTCGGCGATGTACTTCTTCGCTTCGTCGGCGTTCTGGAACATCCAACTCCTCCTACTCCCGACCCGGGAGGGGCGGGGTTGCAGCTCGGTCGTGCGGCCAGTGCGGTGGCACACGCTGGTCCCGACCATAGGCAGACGGGATTTCTCAAGCATGACCCATTTGTTTCGCACAAGTTAACCGGGCGAGGGGTCTGAGGCGCGTCAAGGACCCGGCCCGAAGTGATCGAAATCGGGCGCAGTACCGTTGTCCCGTGGACAACAGGCAAGTAATCGGATCGTGGCTCTCCGGGCCGCGCGCGGCCGCCGAGGACATGGGGGCCGACTTCGGATACCGGGGCGAGCGGCTGGGCCTGCCGGAGGCCGGCCCGGGCTCCATCGCCCCGCTCGGCAGGCGCTTCGGCGCCCTCTTCGTCGACTGGGGGCTCTGCCTCCTGATCGCATACGGACTGTTCGCAAAGGGTGATCAGCAGGCTGCGGGCAACTGGGCGCTCGCCGTCTTCCTCGTCCTGAGCCTGCTCACCGTCGGCACCATCGGCAGCACTCCCGGTAAGCGGCTCTTCGGCCTCCGGGTGATCGCCGAGGACGGCGGGCGCCTCGGCGTCCTGCGGACCGTCGTGCGCTGCCTCCTGCTCGCCATCGCCATCCCGGCCCTCATCTGGGACCGCGACGGCCGCGGGCTGCACGACCGCCTCGGCCGTGCCGTACAGGTCCGGATCTGAGCCCAGAGGCAGCCCGGTAGCCCGATAGGCAGCCCAGGAGGCGGCCCGGGCGCCAGCTGGGCAGGAAGCCCGGCAGCGGACGCGGGAGACGGCCAGGCGAGCGCGCAGGCCAGGCGGGCGCTCAGGCCAGACGGGCGCGAAGAACAGAGCGTGAGAGACAAGCGCGAACACGAAGGAGGGGCGTGCGCCCGAACCAGGCGCCCGCCCCTCCTTCGTATGTCAGCCGTACGTCAGCGCATCTTTCCGCCGCGCGGCATCCGCATCCCCTTGGGCATCGGACCCTTCGGCAGCGGCATGTTGCTCATCAGGTCGCCCATGGCGCGCAGCCGGTCGTTGGCCGCCGTCACCTGCGGGCCCGTGAGCACGCGGGGGAGCTTCAGCATCGTGGTGCGGACCTTCTTCAGCGGCACCTGGCCCTCGCCGGTGCCGACGATGATGTCGTGCACGGGCACGTCCACCACGATGCGGGCCATCTTCTTCTTCTCGGCCGCCAGCAGCGTCTTGAGCCGGTTCGGGTTGCCCTCGGCGACCAGCACGATGCCGGCCTTGCCGACCGCCCGGTGCACCACGTCCTGGCTGCGGTTCATCGCGACCGCCGGAGTCGTGCTCCAGCCGCGGCCCACGTTCTGCAGCACCGCCGCGGCGGCGCCCGGCTGGCCCTCCATCTGCCCGAAGGCCGCTCGCTCGGCGCGTCGCCCGAAGACGATCGCCGTGGCGAGGAAGGCCAGCAGGAAGCCCAGGACGCCGAGATAGATGGGGTGGCCGATCAAGAAGCCGATCGCGAGGAAGACGCCGAACGTGACGAGTCCCACACCCGCGAGCACAAGACCGATCTTGGAATCGGCCTTTCGGGTCATCTTGTACGTCAGAGCGATCTGCTTCAGTCGCCCGGGATTCGCAGCAGCGTCAGTGCTGTCGGTGTTTGCCTTCCTCGCCATGACAGGAAGTTTACGTGGCCTAGGAAGTGCGTCCCGCCACGGCCTCCAGTACATGCTGTGCCTCGACTCGGTCCTTGGCCCGGCGCCGGTCTTCGAGGACCGCCGTCCACGCGTTGCGGCGGGCGGTGCGCTGGCCGCTGCCCAGGAGCAGGGACTCCATGACGCGCAGGGCGTCGGTGACGGACGGAATGGCGTTAGCGCGTACGGGACGAACCGGCGCGGCCTGCATTTTGGAGGTCCCTCCTCGGGGTGGGCAACGGCGACGAGCGGAGTGCGGTGCGGTGCTGTGCGGTACGAGGCGGCGCCGTACGAGACGGCGGCGCCAGGCGGTGCTGTGCGGTGCGGGGAGACACGGTGCGTGCTGTGAGTGAAGTAATCGTTACTGATTGGTGTTACCAGCGCATGACCGAGCGGTCAAACGCCGATGAAACCTTTACTCATTGCGCCAAAACACTGACGCGGCCCATACGCCGCCCCGACCTGCGGGAAGCGTTTGGACCGCGTCGAACCGGCTATTACTCGCCGGTAGTTGCTTGTGCCTGAGTTCACACGCCCTGCGGGGCCGTCGCCGTCGCGCCTCGGCGCTCCATCGCCTGTTGGTACAGCCGGCCCGCGCGGTACGAGGAGCGCACCAGCGGACCCGACATCACACCGGAGAAGCCGATCTCCTCGGCCTCCTCCTTCAGCTCCACGAACTCGTGCGGCTTCACCCAGCGCTCCACCGGGTGGTGGCGTACCGAGGGCCGCAGATACTGCGTGATCGTGATGAGTTCGCAACCCGCGTCGTGCAGGTGCCGCAGCGCCTCGCTGACCTCCGCGCGCTCCTCGCCCATGCCGAGGATGAGGTTCGACTTGGTGACCAGCCCCGCCGCGCGGGCGCGGGTGATGACCTCGAGCGAGCGCTCGTAGCGGAAGCCGGGACGGATCCGCTTGAAGATGCGGGGCACGGTCTCGACGTTGTGGGCGAAGACCTCGGGGCGGGAGGCGAAGACCTCATCGAGCAGCTCGGGCACCGCGTTGAAGTCAGGGGCGAGGAGCTCGACCTTGGTGTGGCCGCCCTCGCGGTCCGCGGTCTGGAGGTGGATCTGGCGCACCGTCTCGGCGTACAGCCAGGCGCCGCCGTCCTCCAGGTCGTCGCGGGCGACGCCGGTGATCGTGGCGTAGTTCAGGTCCATCGTGACGACCGACTCGCCCACGCGGCGCGGCTCGTCGCGGTCCAGGGCCTCGGGCTTGCCCGTGTCGATCTGGCAGAAGTCGCAGCGCCGGGTGCACTGGTCGCCGCCGATGAGGAAGGTGGCCTCGCGGTCCTCCCAGCACTCGTAGATGTTGGGACAGCCGGCCTCCTGGCACACGGTGTGCAGACCCTCGCTCTTCACGAGCTTCTGCATCTGCGTGTACTCGGGGCCCATCTTCGCCCGGGTCTTGATCCACTCGGGCTTGCGCTCGATGGGCGTCTGGCTGTTCCGGACCTCCAGGCGCAGCATCTTGCGTCCGTCGGGTGCGACTGCGGACACGACCGGCTCCCTACAGCTTCGATTCTTCGGCGAACACCAGAGTACGCCCGTTAAAAGTGCGGCCTTACGTCTGGCCAACCGATGGCCGACGGGGCGCATTCCCCAGACGGCCTAGGCGGTCGCCCCGTCCCGCTCGAGCTCCGCGGGCTGCGGCTGCGGGGCCGCCTCCCGCACGATCTCGCGCGGCCTCGGATCCGCGGCCTCCAGCACGTCCCGCAGATGCCGCTCGACGACCGGGAGCACCTCGGCGATGGTGATCTCCCGGCCCAGCTCGTACGAGAGCGAGGTCACGCCCGCGTCCCGGATGCCGCAGGGCACGATCTTGTCGAACCAGGTGTTGTCCGGGTTCACGTTGATCGCGAAGCCGTGCATCGAGACGCCCTTGGCGATGCGGATGCCGATCGCGGCGAGCTTGCGGTCCTCGCGGCGCTGGCCGGCGTTGGAGGGGGCGTACTCCGGGCCGTTGAGCCGCGGGTCGAACTCCTCGTCCGCCAGGCGCGGGTCGAAGTCGAGCGAGAGGCCGCCGATCGACGGACGCTGCTCCACCGGGTCGCCCAGGACCCAGACGCCGCTGCGGCCCTCCAGCCGGGTGGTCTCCAGGCCGAACTCCGCGCAGGTGCGGATCAGCGCGTCCTCGAGGCGGCGCACATGCGCGATCACGTCGACCGGGCGCGGCAGCTTCAGGATCGGGTAGCCCACCAGCTGGCCGGGGCCATGCCAGGTGATCTTGCCGCCGCGGTCGACGTCGACGACGGGGGTGCCGTCCAGGGGGCGCTCGCTGTCCGCGGTGCGCCGTCCGGCCGTATACACCGCAGGGTGCTCCAGCAACAGGCAGGTATCGGGGATCTCGTCGGCGAAGCGGGCGGCGTGGACCTCGCGCTGCCGCTGCCACGCCTCCTGGTACTCGACGGCTTCCTCGCCGAAGCCCAGCTGGACGAACCGCAGGTCACTCACGGCTGTGCCTCCCTAGAACCTTCACCCTGCACGCATGCACGCCCAGCCACTGTACGGCCGCCGGTCCGCGGCGGGCCGGGCAGGTCGGTTCTCCGGGTGGCTCGTCAGCGACGCCCGCAATTCTCACACGATCGGATGAATGTGGGACGAACGCGGCGGTCCGGGCAGTAAGGGCAGCTAAATTCGCGCCGTTCCTCCCCCAGAGCTTCTCCCCCAGAGCTGCCTCCTGGGGGGACCCCCAGGAGGTACCCCCATGGGCTGCACCCGGGCCCGGAAGGCAGGAGACCGCACAGCTGATGACGGAACGACCCCCGCAGCGCATCCCCAACCGACAGCTCGCCGCGCTCATCGCAGAAGCCGGATTCTCCAATGCAGGCCTCGCCCGCCGAGTCGACCAGCTCGGCCTCGAACACGGCCTCGATCTGCGCTACGACAAGACCTCGGTCACCCGCTGGCTCCGCGGCCAGCAGCCACGGGGCACGACGCCCGCCCTGATCGCCGAGGTGTTCACCCGGCGCCTCGGCCGACGGCTGTCCGCGCAGGACCTGGGGCTGGACGCGTGCGCTCCGGTCTACGCCGGCCTGGAGTTCGCGGCGACGCCCGAGGAGGCGGTCGACATCGTCAGCGGGCTCTGGCGCAAGGACTCCGGCAGCCACGCGGAGCTGCGCAAGATCGCGTTCACGCCCGCAGGCCTGGTGGTGCCCAGCCGGGACTGGCTGATCGGGCGGGCCGACGAGCGGGTCGGCCGGGGCGAGCCCGTGCACAACGGCGCGGCGCCGCCCCGCGTGCCGCTCCAGGGCAGGGCCTCCGTCCCACGCCAGCGGACCACGGACCGGGGACCCGGCCAGAAGGTCTCCAGCGGCGACATCGCGGCGCTGCGGTCGGTGGGCGAGCTGTTCCGCACGCTGGACCACGCCTACGGCGGCGGTCACGCCCGGCAGGCCCTGGTGCGCTATCTCGAGCACGAGGCGGAGCCCATGCTCCGCGGCAGCTACGGCGAGGCGACGGGACGGCGGCTGTTCGCGGCGGCGGCTGACCTGACCCGGCTGGCCGGGTGGACGTCGTACGACATCGCGGCGCACGGGCTCGCCCAGCGGTACTTCGTGCAGGCGCTGCGGCTGGCCCAGGCGGCCGGCGACCGGGCGTACGGCTCGTATGTGCTGGTCACCATGAGCCGGCAGGCGGTCTATCTGGGGCACGGGCGCGAGGCGGTGCAGCTGACGCGGGTGGCCCAGCAGGGCGTGGGCGCCGCGGCCCCGCCGGTGGTGCAGGCGCTGCTGCACTCGGTCGAGGCGCGCGGGCACGGCGTGCTGGGCGAGGTGCGGGCGTGCACGGCGTCGCTGGTGCGCGCCGAGCGGGCGCTGGAGACGGCGCGGCCCGGCGACGACGTGCCGTACTGGGCGCGCTTCTTCGACGAGGCGCAGCTGGCGGACGAGTTCGGGCACTGCCACCGGGACCTCCAGCAGTACCGCTCGGCGGTGCAGCACGCGGAGCGCGCGCTCCAGCTGCGCGCTCCGGCGTTCGCCCGCAGCAGGCTGTTCTGCCGGGTGGTCCTGGCGACGGCCCGGCTGGGCCTGGGCGAGCTGGACCAGGCGTGCGCCCTGGGCGCGGAGGCGGCGCTCCAGGCGTCGGAGATGCGCTCGGCGCGCGCGGTGGAGTACGTACGCGAATTCGAACGACGGCTGGAGCCGTACCGGGACGCGGCAGCGGTGCGCAACTACCGCGACCGGGTGGCCGCGCTCGGCTGAGACAGGCGTAGAAGAGGCGTAGGGCGGGTGCAGGCCGGCTGCAGGACAGGGTCGGTCGGGGTCGGGTCGGCGGAGGGCAGGCGTGGGGGGGGGGGGGGGGCCGGCCCGCCG